>DAIOVD010000112.1:3588-9590 GCA_036759185.1 Catalimonadaceae bacterium
TCGCAGATCTGGTGTTCCTGTAAATCGAGGGCCGCCAGTTCGGTGTTGTCCTCGGCATTTTCTACGGCTTTGCGGATCGCAGAGTCTCCACCTGCAATGAGTCCGACCACCATTCCATGCGGTACACCATACGTTGGTGGACATTCGGATGCATCCACAATTCCAAGGCGACCTGATGTACCAGCACCAATGTAAAACAACCGGCCACCTTCCTTCAGACGGGACGCGATGGCTTCCACCAGCAACTCAATTTCCGGCAGCACTTTCGATATGGCAACCGGGACAGAGTGGTCTTCTTTGTTGATGATTTTCAGCAATTCCAGGGTCGGAAGCTGGTCAAGCGTGGTGTACGAGGAGGCAGATTCGGTGATGTTTTGCATAGGCCAAATATAAACCCGGAATACAGATTTGGCAATTGATTGGGAATCTGCCTTGCATTTAATCCACCTTTCGTTTGGGTTGAAACTGTATGGGAATTACCACAGAGAGTTGAGTCTCAATTTTAAACTCTGCGTTTCTCTGCGAACCCCCTCTGTGCTCTCAGCGGTTCCTGCATTTTTTTGAGTCATTTCAATTCAAAATCAGAATTTCCCGAAAATGAAAATCACCAGAAACGGAAGGGCAAAAAACAGAATCAGCAATGACCCAAACGCAAAGGCCATGCTTTTCTGCGCCATAATACCCGACCACCGGGAAATATTAACGGTCAGGTCCCTTACACTTTCAAACGGATAAAAAATGAGTACCCCTAACACATTATACAACAGGTGACAAAGAGCAATGGCCAGTCCGGCTTCGGATCGACCAATCGCCGCCATCAGAGCCGTGACCGTGGTTCCGACATTGGCCCCCAGAATAAAAGGAAAGAGTTTTTTGGGCGAGATTTTCTCGGTAGCGGCCAGCATCACACTCAGGGACGAAATTACGGTAGAGGAATGAATCGCCGCTGTTACGCCAGTGCCGGTCAGCAATGAAACCAACGGATTGCTGAACGCACGGGAAATGGTGTTGCCCCGGTCGCCCCGCAGCATCAGATGACGAAACAAAGCCGTGAGAGAAAAGATGCACATGAACAGCAGGATAAGCGAAAACACCAGGATGCCCAATGGTTGTCCGGAAGCGACAGAGGTAAAGAAATGGGCAAAGGGCGCCACAAAAACATCATTGAAAACAAACCAGCCTTCGCCTATGGTGCCCCAGTTGCTTAGGTGCGTGGCAAGGTAACGGCTGGAGGCACTGAGAACATGCCACTTTTCTTCCAGTGGAAAAAAGAGAAGGGCTGTGGCTACATTGAAAATAACGTGACTGCTTGCCACCATGTATCCCCGCCGAAAGGCTTTCGGAGTGCCCAGATGCCCAAACGATACCATCATGCTGGTGATGCAGGTTCCGATATTGGCGCCCAGCACCACGGGAACTGCCGCCTCCAGACTGATGATATTGGCCGTCACCATTGCGACAAGACTGGCTGTAATGGTGGAAGAACTTTGAATAATGGCTGTGGCCAATAAGCCAATAAACAATAAGACGAGCGGGTTACTGGTCAGAAGTAAAATCCCCTGCGTGTAATCGGCCCCCAGTTCACGACAGGCTGATGTAATCAGTTCAAGGGCAATGAGAAAAAGGATGAACAGAAACAAGGTCAGCATTGCCTGTCCCGTCCGGATCCAAAGTAGATACGGTGTTGGTTTGGTAGCGGAAAGGGTGGCGGTTTGTTCCAATCGGAAAAGACTTCTGAGATCGAAACTCAAAGGTAGCCCGGGCCGTGTGCCTTCCGGTACCCGGTTGAAAAATTAACGGTTTGGTAATATATGATGGAGTCCCGGTTGGTGGGATTCTGTCATTTCAACGGGTAGTAAAACTGAAAGCGGAAGGCAGCAATGTTGTCGCCGGTTTCGTTGTTCGCCAGTTCTTTCATGTTGTCGAGGTAAGCCGTGGCCGGATTGAGAACACCTGCCTGAAAGCCCAGCTGCATATCATTCTGAAACCGGTACGTCAGACCGATCTGTGTGGGAAATGTGGTGGACGTTTCGCTGAACGATTCACCTTTGCTGCGGGTTTTGTCCTTACCGGCCAGGTTGTTGCCGTCCCAGTCTTTGACAGTGAATTTGAAAAGTCCGATTCCCTGACTGGCATAAATCCGCAGGCCATGGTATTTAAACAACATCAGTTGAGCTTCGTAATGCAGGGCAAAAAACTGCGTCTGAAATTTGGAAACCGGGGTTAGTGTCTGCACCGCCTTCGATGGAAGGGTATAGTTCCTGTCTTCCCCGATCACCTGCCCAAACGTGAGCGATACCATTCCGTTGATGATTTTCTTTTTCTCAAATTTAAGTGCGATCTGGTAAGCAGGCGTCCAGCGGGCATACGACGATTGCAGGCTACCTTTATAAGCCACGGCATTGAGACCGGCTACCAGAAATTTTTTCCGGACTTTGGTGGAATCGGCGGCAAAAACGGACGGTATCAGAAAAAAGAATCCAATAAACAGGGCAAGGGACTTCATACTGCGAACCAAGGCAAAGACGGTCAGGATTTCAGATGGAAAATGCAGAATTTCTTTCGTCCATGCCGGAAGGCCGGAAAAGACGAATCAGGCCAGTGCGCCGGATGGTTGGTTGATGCGATTCCGGACTTTGATGATCTGGTCGAGGAGTTCCGGTTCTTTTTCCAGGCCATTGCCAATTACCACATAATCAGCCCCGGCAAGCCAGGCTTGTTCGGCTTTGGTGCCGGATGTAATGCCGCCACCGACAATCACCGGAAGGCGGGTATTTCGACGGACGGCTGAAATCATTTTGGGCGGAACAGGATTGATGGCACCACTTCCGCCATCGAGATACAAAAGTCGTAGGCCAAGCATTTCGCCTGCCATGGCTGTACAAACTGCAATATCCTCTTTGTCAGCTGGTATAGGCTGTGTATTGCTGATGTAGGAAACCGTAGTGGGTTTTCCACTTTCGATCAGCATATAGCCGGTGGGCAGAATTTCCAGACCTGAGTTTTTGAGGATGGGAGCTGCAATAACGTGCTGGCCGATGAGGAGTTCCGGGTTCCGTCCGGAGATGAGCGACAGCAACAAAATGCCATCGGCTTCGCTGTGAATGTGGAGATTGGAGCCAGGGAAAATCACGACGGGAATATCCTTCTGCCGGCGGAGAGCTTCCACCAGAATGTAGAAGTTGTTGCCGGAAATAAGGCTTCCTCCCACCAGAAACAGGTCGACTCCAGCCGAAACATACGTCTCCACCTGATTCATAATGCCCTTCATTTCGACCTTATCCGGATCGAGAAGGACGGCAAGACATTTTTGTTTTTCTTCCTGCTTACGCTCTATTTTTTGAAGCAGCTTCATTCTGATTGAGAAGGTGTTCTTCCAGATACTGAGTCAGTTTTTCTCTGGCGATGGAAAGTAGGAACGAAATGATGTAGCTCTGAATACTGGCAAAGAGCGTAGAAGTAAAACTGTTGTTGGTCACCGCCACACCTTTTTCCTGTTTCTCTTCCGGTTTGTTTTTAGTGAATGCCCTGATCAGAAAATAGGTGCCCAGGGCAACGCCGCCAAAAACCAATCCCTGAATGGCAAAGCGAACGGTATTTTCCTTCAGATCGGCAACCTGGTTTTCAAGTGCCTGCTTATACTTATTGGTGCTGCTTAATAGCTTTTCTCTTTCCATGTTCAAATTGTCAAAAGACTTTAAGGTAGGTGAATCAGTCATCGTTTTCTGGTTTTTCGGTGGTTCCGGCTTTCGGTTGTTTCATCGATTCCCGGATTTTCAATTCAATCTTCTCATTGAGAGAAACATTGGTTCGGTTCCAGTAAAAAATCATGGCCACCAGAAAATAGAAAATGGCCAGAATCAAAAAGCCACTGAACTCGTTTCCAAGATAGTGGCTGATGAGAAATGCCAGTCCGAAATTCAAACAAATAAGACCAGCCAGACCAAAAACGGCCATGCCCAGAAAGAATACAGAGCGGGTCAGAATGTCGACCATCAGCTCTTTTACGTCAAACTTGACAAGCTCTATCCGGGCATCCAGATAGCCTTCGAAATTTTCGATCCAACGGTCAAGGCTCAACATATCTTTAATCTTTCCAAACATTGGTACAAAAATGGCATTTTAAGGCTTTCGGTCCTAATGTTAATCAAGACCAGAAGCCTTACTTTTCGCCCATTTCAAATCCTTCCAAGGCTTACCGAAGCCCCAGGTCTTTCACAATCGCCTGGATTTTTTCGTCCAGTTTCTTTTCAATTTTATTGTAATCCGAGGCCTGGCTCAGCGATTCGTTCACAGAGAAATAGAACTTGATCTTGGGCTCCGTGCCGGAAGGACGGGCCGAAATCTTGCTTCCGTCTGCAGTGAGGAACTGAAGTACATTCGATTTATCGATCGTAATCGCAGTTTTCTCACCGGTTTTCAGATCCAGAACGGTTGATTCTTTGTAATCGTAGATTTTCAGAACCTCAGAGCCCGCAATGGTTTTTGGCGGATTGCTGCGATACCCGGCCATCATTTCCTGAATCTCCTCGGCTCCGGTTTTTCCTTTTTTGGTGATGGAGATAAGATCTTCTTTGTAGAATCCGAATTGCTTGAAGATTTCGATAAGAAGGTCGAACAAGGTAAGTCCTTTGTCTTTGGCGAAGGCCACCATTTCGGCAATCATCGCACAGGCCGCTACCGCATCTTTGTCGCGGACAAAATCGCCCACCATGTAGCCATAGCTTTCTTCACCACCCACGATAAACTTCAGCTTGCCTTCCTGTTCGCGGATGATTTTGGCGATGTGCTTAAATCCGGTTAGGGTATTGAAGCATTTCACGCCATAGGCTTCCGCCATTTTATCCTGAATATCAGTGGTCACGATGGTCTTGATGATCATCTCATGGCCTGTAATCTTGCCGGCATTCCGCCAGGCATTGAGCATATAGTAAATCAGCAGAGTCGAAATCTGGTTTCCGTTGAGGAGCTGCCATTTGCCATCCGGATTTTTGAGACCCAGACCTACACGATCGGCATCCGGATCGGTGGCCATAACCAGATCGGCATCCAGGTCTTCGGCCAGTTTGAGGCCCAGTGTCATCGCTTCGGTTTCTTCCGGATTCGGGTACACCACGGTCGGAAAGTTTCCGTCCGGAGTAGCCTGTGCCGTCACTATGTTCACGTTGGTGAAACCCAGCATACTCAGTGCTTTTGGCACCATGGTGATACCGGTTCCGTGAAGTGAGGAGTACACGATTTTCAGGTCTTTCTGACGCTGGATGGCGTCTTTCGAAATGGAAGAACCGACGATCCGGTCGAGATAGATTTGGTCGACTTCCTCAAGAACGGGTACCAACAGAGCCGGATTGCCTTCTCGTTTTACCTGGGTGATGGACAAGATTTTGTCGACTTCCTCGATTGTGTTTTTATCATGCGGGGCAAGCATCTGGGCTCCGTCGTTCCAGTAGGCTTTGTAGCCGTTGTACTCTTTCGGATTGTGGGAAGCCGTGATCACCACGCCACTCTGGCAACCAAAATGGCGGATGGCAAACGACAGTTCCGGGGTTGGGCGAAGTTCAGAGAAGAAATATACTTTGATCCCGTTGGCTGTGAATACATCGGCGGTGGTTTTGGCAAAAAGAGGGGAGTTGTTCCGACTGTCGTGGGCAATGGCCACAGAAATCGGAGAATCCGGGTAGGTCTTTTTGAGGTAGTTGCATAAGCCCTGCGTCGCCATGCTGACGGTGTACACATTCATCCGGTTGGTTCCGGCCCCCATAATTCCCCGAAGTCCTCCGGTTCCGAATTCGAGGTTTTTATAAAACGAGTCAACGAGTTCAGTTTCGTTTTGATCATCGATCAGCTTCTGGATGGATGTCCTGGTGGTTGCATCAAATTCATCGCTAAGCCATTGGTTAACTTTTGCTTGAATATCGGGGGATAGTGCCATAATCAGGTATGAAAATTCTTGAGGGTGGAAAATTAGGCCATTTGATCGGAACCTTCCAAAAAATGACGGG
>DAIOVD010000112.1:9690-14020 GCA_036759185.1 Catalimonadaceae bacterium
AAAAGTGAATTTACGATCCGCAAGCCTCGCAAGCCTCCGGATTGTCCAGAGAGCAAACCATGGCGGCCAGTTTGTCTTCGTCGTTTACCACAGGCTCGAGTGCAACGTCGGCTTGTTTTTCGACGGTAAACTTGATGGCATCGGCTGCTGCCTTTGTGCGGAGGTAATACATACCGGTTTTGAGTCCTTTTTTCCAGGCATAGAAGTGCATGGAAGTCAATTTTCCGAAGTTCGGATCCTTGATGTGGATGTTGAGACTCTGGCTCTGGCAGATGTACGCCCCACGATCGGCCGACATGTCGATGATCGTTTTCTGGCTGATCTCCCAAACGGTTTTGTACAGATCTTTGATGTTGGTCGGAATCTCCGGAATGTTCTGAACGGAACCATTGGCTTCGATCAGTTTGTTCTTCATCGAATCGTTCCACAATCCGAGGTCCACCAGGTCTTTCAACAGGTGTTTGTTCACCACGATGAATTCACCAGACAATACCCGGCGGGTGTAAATGTTGGAAGTATACGGTTCGAAACATTCGTTGTTACCCAGAATCTGTGAGGTACTGGCAGTTGGCATCGGAGCAAGAAGGAGGGAATTACGCACTCCATGTTCTTTTACTTCTTTGCGCATTTCTTCCCAGTTCCAGCGACCGGATTTCGGCGTTTTGCCCCACATGTCAAACTGGAAAATGCCTTCTGAAATCGGAGATCCTTTCCAGGTTTCGTAAGGTCCGTCCTTTTTAGCGAGTTCCAGACTGGCCATCATCGCACCATAATAAATGGTTTCGTGGATGTCTTCGTTCAGTCTTTGTGCTTCTTCACTTTCAAACGGCATGCGCAGTTTGATGAAGGTATCAGCCAGTCCCTGCACACCAATTCCGATCGGACGGTGGCGCATGTTGGATTTCTCGGCTTCGGGCACCGGATAGTAATTGATGTCGATGATCCGGTTGAGGTTTCGGGCCACCTGCATGGTTACTTCCATCAGTTTGTTGTGGTCGAACTTCCCGTTGATAATAAACTTCGGAAGGGCAATCGAGGCCAGGTTGCAAACCGCTACTTCATCGGGTGACGTGTATTCCATGATCTCAGTACAGAGATTGGAAGACTTGATCGTTCCCAGATTTTTCTGATTGCTTTTGTTGTTGGCGTGATCCTTGAACAGCATATACGGCGTTCCGGTCTCGGTCTGGGCTTCCAGAATTTCGAACCAGAGCTCCTGTGCTTTGATCACTTTGCGGGCACGGTTCTCACGCTCGTATTTTTCATACAAAGCCTCGAATTCCGCACCGTGGCATTCCGCCAGACCGGGTGCTTCGTTCGGACAGAACAGTGACCATTCTTCATCGGCCTCCACACGTTTCATAAACAGATCCGGAATCCAGAGTGCGTAAAACAAATCCCGGGCACGCATTTCTTCCTTGCCATGGTTTTTCTTCAGTTGAAGGAAATCCACGATGTCGGCATGCCATGGCTCCAGGTAAATGGCGAAGGCTCCTTTTCTTTTTCCACCTCCCTGATCAACATAACGGGCGGTATCGTTGAATACCTTGAGCATCGGAATGATGCCATTGGATGTTCCGTTTGTTCCTTTAATATAGGAACCCGTCGCCCGGATGTGGTGTACTGATAAACCAATGCCACCGGCAGATTGCGAAATCTTGGCGCACTGCTTCAGGGTATCGTAAATCCCTTCGATGCTGTCGTCTTTCATCGTCAGCAAAAAGCAGGACGAAAGTTGCGCTTTCGGCGTTCCGGCATTGAAGAGGGTAGGAGTGGCGTGGGTAAACCAGCGCTCACTGAGGAGGTTGTAGGTTTCAATCACCGAATCGATGTCTTCGTGGTGAATTCCTACCGCTACACGCATAAGCATGTGCTGTGGTCTTTCTACGACCTTACCGTCCAGTTTCAGGAGATAAGAACGTTCGAGGGTTTTAAACCCAAAATAGTCATAACCGAAGTCGCGGTCATAAATAATGGTGCTGTCGAGCAGACTCGCATTTTTCTTAACCACTTCATATACTTCTCTTGAAATTAGGGAAGCATTGTCACCGGTTTTCGGATCCACATATTGGTACAACAGCTTAATCGTATTGGAAAACGACTTGCTGGTGGTTTTATGAAGATTCGAAATGGCGATCCGGGCTGCGAGAATCGCGTAGTCCGGGTGTTTGGTGGTAAGAGAAGCGGCTGTTTCGGCGGCCAGGTTGTCCAGTTCGGTGGTTTGAACCTGATCGTAAATTCCATCAATCACCTTTTTGGCAACTTCGATCGGCTGAACAAACCGGGTGTCGAGCCCGTAACTCAGCTTTTCTATTCGTGCGGTGACCTTGTCAAATCTGACTGTTTCCAGTCTTCCGTCGCGTTTGATTACTAGCATTCTGAAACCGTATTTATCTTAATGAGTGAAGATCGTCTTCAACAAAAATCGTTGTTCGAGAGTAAAAACAATAAGCCTCAGACAGTTGAATAATAGAACCCGAAACCGTTTGAGGAAGCCCAAAAGTAGAAAAGAAATTGATGTTTGCACCTCTGACGAAAAAAAAATGTATGACTGATTTTCAGCGTTTTAGAATATTTTTTTTGAGATTGCACCATAACACATGACAAATGCTTTTTTTCGCAGGATGATTCGAAAATCCACCCGGTCCGCAACACTACTCACGCTTTTTCTGGCTGCTGCTTTCGCCTGTAAACAGAGCAATGTCACACAGAAGGATCCCGAACTGGTCTACATCGACAGCCTTGAAAATGCGATGAAACTCGCGACTGAAAAGAATCCGGCTGAACCCGATCTCAATCTGGCAATGTACCTGGCCAAAGCCTACCAAAACTACGAAGCCGGGCATCCCAATGACTCTCTTTCGCCAAAGTTTTTGTTCAAAGCGGGCCAGGTTGTTGAAAATGTATTTGACGACAAGCAAAGAGCAGCAGAGTTGTACTTCATGATCTATAAAAAGTACCCGAAATCCGGCAGTGCCCCTTATGCTTTATTTATGACAGGCAATCTGTTTCATACCGTGAAGGATACGGCCCATGCCGTGGAGATGCTCGAATTTTTCATGGCCAAGTACCCGGATCATAAATTGAAAATGGATGCGGCCGCCTTAATCAAAAGTCTGGGTGTGGAGCCGGATACGAGTTCCCGACCGGTGAAGGATATGCCGTTTAGTAGTTAGTGGGAAGTAGATAATAAATAGTAGCTGGGAATTAGTATTCAGTAAAAAGTAATCAGGAGCCAGTATTCAGGCAGAATGTGGTGCCTATAGCGCCAAATCAGGTGGTGTGGGGCGTAAATCAGGATTTTCGTTCAGCTGATTTCTTTTTTGAGCGGCCAACCTGACGGAAGGATTATCTTCTACTAAATCCAAATATGGCAGGTCCCGGAACAACCAGAAAATTACTGTGGTGCGTTGATCAGGATTTCGGTTCCGTTGATTTCTTCTTCGAACGGACGGAGCAGAGGGGCGGAGAGCATCACCGTCAGTTTTTCCTTCAGGTCGTTGATGCTGAGGTTGTGTTCCAGAATGCCGTCGTGGGCAATCGACATCTGACCTGTTTCTTCTGACACCACCAGAACAACGGCATCCGTCATTTCCGACAGACCCAGGGCCGAGCGGTGGCGAAGTCCGAAATTGGGTGGTAAATCCTGGTTTTCAGAAACGGGAAGAATGCATCGGGCGGCCTTTATCCGTCCTTTTGAAATAATCACGGCACCGTCATGCAACGGGCTGGTTTTGACAAAGATGGTCTGGAGCAGTCGTTTGGAAAGGACGGCATCGATGGAATCGCCTGTTTCGGCATAAAACTTCAGTTCGGTACTACGGGCAAACGCAATTAAGGCTCCGGAGTGACTTTGGCTGAGGGCCTTGGCTGCATCAATCACCGGCATAAGCTGCAGATGGTCGCGATTGGCACTGCCTGAGAAGATGTTGCGGAAGAGGCCTTCTTCAGAGATGAAAGAGGACTTCCCAATGAGCAACAGGATTTTCCGGATTTCCTGCTGGAAGAGAATCAGGGCCGCCAGACCGCCTACGCCCACAAACTGTCCCAGAATGCCACTGAGCATTTCCATACCCAGCGAACTCACGATTTGGAAGATCACATAGATCGAAATGATCCCGATGAAAATCTTCAGGGCCACCGATCCGCGGATGAGCTTGTAAATCTGATACATCAGGTAGCCCACAAGGAGGACGTCCACGATGTCGATCCATCGTAGTTCCAGAAATCCGATTGAGAGACCCAGTACCATGTTCAGAATGTTGGAAGAAATGAGCGAACCCATCCTGCTGATTCAACAGTGGCATAAAAAAGGTCATTTTTTTTTCAA
>DAIOVD010000113.1:0-7437 GCA_036759185.1 Catalimonadaceae bacterium
CGTTTCCTTGGTTCCAGTCGGTTTTGAAGATTTGCTTACCGTCCGTTGTGAGGATTTCACAGGTGAGGGATTCGTCACCCGATCCGGTATTCTCCAGGTAAAATACCCCTTCGGATGGATTCGGGAAAATTCGGAATGAGGCATTTCGGATGTCGGTGACTTCGTCCGCCACATTTTCCCGGGCTGGTCCAATGGTGAGGAAAGCCGAGGAGATGCCTGAATTCAGGAATCCGGTTGCCGTAGTGATGGCACGAATAGTGGCACTGGATGAAACCACAAACGGACCTGTGTACAGTTTCGTGAAGTAATTTGGAGATGTCAGCAAAGGGTTGTTTCCGTTGGTGGTGTAATAGATCACAGCACCTGGCGTAACCGACGAAATCGAAACTGATTGGGCCCCTGCATAAATTCCGGTTCCGGGTGTGATCACAGGAGCAGTGGCAGGCAGACTTGGATTGGTAATTGCGATTGACGAAACCACAATATCAGAGTTCGTCATGCTGACTTTGGTTGCAATTGCCCGGATGGTCATTGTCGCATTGATCGTAAATGGACCTGTGTACAGTTTCGTGAATGAGTTCGGAACCGTCAGATTCGGAACATTTCCGTTGGTGGTGTAGTAAATACTGGCGGACGGAGTGGCGCTGGTTATAGTCACAGTCTGGCTTCCACTGTACGATCCTGTTGGAGGACTGATCACAGGATTCTGCACTTTCCCCGGGTCGGTGATCGTGAGATAGGAAACGGCAATGGCGCTGTTCTGCAGATCATTCCGGATGGCCATGGCACGAACCGTTGTGTTGGCAGACAAAGTGAATGGTCCGGAATACAGTTTGGTGAACCCCGTTCCGATCACCGGATTGTTACCGGTCGTGGTATAGTAAATCAGGGCATTGGATGTGCTGCAGGTAATCGACACTGATACAGGAGCGGTATAGGAGCCGGTCGCCGGTGAAATAACCGGGGTGGAAACTTTCGTGGTAGGGGCTGTAATGATTGCATCGATGGAATCACGGCAAACTCCGCCCGGAAGGGTTACTCTTACCTGGTACACTCCGGTCGGCAGATTCTGGTACCTGTAAGTGCTTCCTGAAATCAGAACGGGTATTGCATTGTCCTGGTATACATAAACAGAACCCACCAGTTTTTTCAGATTGGGTATCAGAGTGCAGCTGATGCCGGTCACCTGGTACGTAATGGACCCGGTTGATCCTGTGGTTGAGGTAGTGACCGCATTGCTCACATCCAGAGAACATGGTTGTGCAATCACTTCGAAATAGACAGTATCGGCGCAAACGGAATTGTCTGTTAATATGGCCCGGTATTGATTTGGTGGCAATCCAGGGAAAGTTGCCTGTAACGAACCGTCCAGATTTTTGGTTCCCACTACAAACGCGTATGAGACTCCGATTTTCGAATTCAAAGACACCTGCCCTTGCCCGATCAAGGCTCCTGTTGCTGTGAAGGTGACTGAACCATTGTTACAACCAGGTGAAGAACTGTTCTGAATCACAGGCGGTAAAAGGTTCAGATCGCAGGAAGTGATGGTAAATACGGGACCAATGGTAGAACAATGTGCATTCGAAACATACACTTCAGCGGTGTTGGCTCCAGGAGGAACGACAATCTGCATCGTCGTACCAGACGGACTAATAAAAGTTGGTGTTGCCGGAATTTGTCCGAAGTACACCACT
Organism: Catalimonadaceae bacterium; assembly: GCA_036759185.1. Classification (GTDB taxonomy): domain Bacteria; phylum Bacteroidota; class Bacteroidia; order Cytophagales; family Flexibacteraceae; genus CAMDMI01. Next base: position 1,695 of record DAIOVD010000113.1, read on the forward strand.
TCCACTCCGGTTAAAGACCCGGTAAATGTGACCAGAGTTCCGGGTCCGCCGGAGGTTGGAAACATACTGAAAATGGCAGGTGGAGAATAGATGGAAATGAACCCCGAAGTGGCGGAATAACCGGCCGGGTTGCTGCTGGATATCCGGATCCGGAAGTGGTTCCCTGGTGTTACATCCGAAGGAATGTTGCAGATAATAGGGGTAGAAATCCCGGTGCCGATAACGGTCGGGGAGGCGGAGAAGACACCGGCAGAATCGCTGAGTTCGACTTTGAAGAAGTTGGAAGGTTCAAACACTCCGGTTGTGGAGAATGGTACCATTAAAGAACCTCCTTTGCATTGGGCAGGATCCACAAATCCAAGAGCCACACCCTGGGAAATCTCCACAAAGTAGTCTTCAGTTTCTCCAAAGCCCAAAGCCGAACAAGCCTGGCCGGAGGTAAAACTGGTGTTGAATCCAGACCGGATCCGAAGTCTTCGTATTCCCTGAAACGCAGGATTGGAAGGAACAGTGAACGAAAACGACCAGAGACTGGTGGTTGTGGTGGACCGGCTGGTCACAAATTCTCCGGCATCGTTGAAGTCTTCGTCGTTGTTGTAGTCAATCCAGATGGCTTGTCCGGCAGTTGCGCCTCCGGCAATGATGGCAGTTCCGGAGTGGGTAGATCCGGAACCAAGATGGCCCAGGAACTGGGTTTCAGGATACAATGTATAACCTGAATTTCCGCATCCGGAAGAAGCATTTCCAATACCGGCAAGATTGAAATTCTGTATGTAATGATCCCCAAAATCAATATCGGCACACAAAGACGAAGCGAAGCAATATCCCGAAATGTTGATCAGGTAATCTTCTGTTTCTCCGAATCCGTCAGTTGAACAGGCGTCACCGGAATTGAAGGTTTTGTTGAAGCTTGTTCGCACTCGCATTCTCCGGTTTCCGTAATAACTGGTGAGTCCCTGAATCCGGATGTTGCCTGAAAAAATGCCGGAAAGAGATGGAAGTCCGCGGTACGCAAATTCTCCTGCATCATCAAAATCAAGGTCATTGTTGTAATCGATCCAGACACCCACTCCTTCCAGAGCAGTGTTGGAGGTCTGTATGGAAATCGGATAGGTCTGCCCTGCTTTGACATTAGCGACAGGCACTGTACCTGTGTAGTTGTTGTATCCATTCGGTGAACAGGAACTGGTATTGTTGATCGTATGGAAGGTAACGTTGGAAACATAATGTTGCCCAAAATCGATGTCGTTGCAAATCGCAGTCTGGAAACAATACCCGGAAATGGTGATGTTGTAATCTTCGGTTTCGCCAAAGCCGTTCGAGAAACAAGCCTGTGTGTTGGTGTACGTAAGATTGTATCCGGAACGAACCCGTAACCGGCGAACACCCATGTACGAACTGGATCCGGGGACGGTGAAAGTGGCAGTCCGGAGTCCGGAACCAGGTCCCATTGAGACCACCATTTCTCCAAAATCGTTGAAATCGTTGTCGTTGTTGTAGTCGATCCATGCGGCCACTCCGTTGTCCACCACATTGGTTCCCAGGTTCACCTGAAGGGTGTAGGTCTGGCCCGTTGTCAGGGTGGTGGTAGATGAAGAAAGAGAATAGGCATTCGGGCTGCAGGATGAGGTGACATCCAGGGAATTCAGTCTGACTCTTGAAATAAAATGCTGACCAAAGTCGATGTCGGAGCAAATCGAGCCCAACGCTTTGCAGTAATCCTGGATCTGGATATTCTGATTCGAAATGTCGAAGAAGATGTTGTTGAGTGCTTTTACTTTGATCCGGGCAGTGGTGGTATTCACATCCGGCATTGTAACGGTTTCAGATCCATCGTTGGCGGTAGAAGAACTGAGGGTGATTGGAAAGGTAAGTCCGCCATCAGTTGACAAAAGAATCGCCACGCTTGTGCAGTTCACAGGAGCTACATTGGTATTGGCCACTGACCAGGTAATGGTGGTCGGCTGGTTTTTTGCATATACGAGGGTGGAATTGTGGGATGTTATCAGAAATGGCCCTGCGGTGGATGTTACATTGAAGGTAAAGGTTCCATCCGTCATTCCACCTCCACCGGCACGGTTGTCACGGGCAGTAAACCGGTAATTCATTGATCGGGTGGCTGTTCCGAGCAAATTTCCAATGGTGCTCGTTCCGGCCAGAATATCGGATAACTGAGGGACTGTCCTTGTGCCGCTGGCTGTTGGTGAAAAGGACCGGGTAATGGGTCCGTCTGTTCTCGAGGCTACATTGGGCGGACCGGATGCACCAAGATCAAATTGTTCCCAGCAATACGTGAGGGCATCGCCATTTGCGTCTGTTGCGGAACCGATGAGTTCATATGGAGTTGAAATCGGGATGGTCCGGCTGGTTGGAGAAGATATGGAAAGAGAAGGTGCTGTATTACCAGTTGCAGTCCCGGTTCCGCAGGTATTGCCACTGCCTGTTTGTGTAAATGATATGATATCAAGCTGACTTTTGTTGTGAAAATGATCGATGCTGTTGGGTGCGAGATCATCAGATCCGCAAATTCCGGCATAACCCATGATGGTGATTCCGCTTCCAGGTTCAACGGCCGCAGATGAAATGTACTGGCCTGCAGAACAATTGGATTGTGTTCCGTTCCATGTATGAGGTGCATTGCACTGGTGGCCCATTTCATGTGCCACATAGTCCACATCAAACGGATCGCCGCTAGGTGCGCCTGAACCAGTCACACCTCTGGCTTTGTTGCCATTGGTACAAACCCGCCCGCTCACCACTCCGCCCGAATTGGTTCCAAATACATGGCCGATATCGTAGTTTGCTGCTCCAATATTGCCATCGACTGTACTTTGGTTTTCACCCATCATAGCACTGGCGTTCCCATTGGTGTACGGATCCGGATTGGCGGTGTAAATGATGACGTCTGTATTGGCAACTATGTTGAACCGAACGGTCACATCACGGTTGTAGATCCCGTTTACCCGGTTCATGGTGGTGGTCATGGCTGACAGTGCCAGAGGTTTTGTTCCTCCCTGAAAAATGGTGTATTCAGCAGTAGCGGCCAGGGCAAGACGATACGTTCTCAATAGAGTCCCGCTTGTCGTTTGTATGGATGGAGGATTTATGGAACCGGATTTATCGGAGTTTTCTGGTTTGAACTCTGCTTCCGAAATGCCACACTGGAATCGACTTGTTCCCGTTTTCTGGAGGTCTTTCCGGTCATACACGGTGTAAAAAGTAGTTTCATTCTGAAAAACAGGGTCGATGTAATACGAGCCTTGTGCAGAAAGAATCTGGGCATGAAATCCCTGAAGGGTAAAATCAAGGAATACCTGAGCGGTTGGATCGGTGATTCCCTGTCCGACAAACGTCCGGATGTCAGGATACTTTTCTGCCAGCGGTTTTTCTATCATTTGGTAGGATGCGATGGCAAATTCCTGCACTGTTCCATCCGGCATGGGTAGGCTCAAAGACATTCCATACGAACGGAGATCTTTGGTTTGTTCTGCCGGTGCCTGAACCAGTTTTTGTTTCAGAGCTTCAAAATTCATTTCCAGAAATTGACCCTGTTTTGGAAACAGAAAACGCTTGCCGGAACCGTTCATCCGGCTTTCTGACGTCTGTTTCCAGAAAGTTTGCTGGGCCCGGCTAAACAGCGGAGCACCAATGAGTAAAACGAAGGTCAGGAAGATGGTGGTTCCTGCACGTTTGTGTTGAAATGGTTTCATAAATAGGTGATTAGCAATTAGCAATAAGGAGAAATTAATTTCATTGACAAAAACAGGGCTGACGAAATCAGTGGTTGAATCTGATTTCTTCCGTACTTATCAAAGTCAATACCGGTTGCCGGATATACAACTTCAGAATTTTTTCCTTCTTTCGTTGTATGAAGCATACGGATTCACCCCTGTACGGCCCTGACCTCGCTCCGGTTTCACCTGAAAACCGAACCTGGAATAAATGGAATCTGGCCGCACTTTGGGTTGGAATGGCAGTCTGCATTCCCACCTATATTCTGGCATCGTATATGATCCGCTCCGGCTTAAGCTGGCAGGCGGCACTCATCATCATCGGACTCGCTAATCTGGTGATCACTCTGCCAATGGTTCTCAACGGACATGCAGGTGTGAAATATGGAATTCCGTTTCCTGTCATTGGTCGCAGTGCGTTCGGAACAAGAGGGATTCATGTGGTCTCCATAGTGAGGGCCATCGTGGCCTGTGGTTGGTTTGGGGTACAAACCTGGGTCGGTGGTCTTGCCATTTATTCCATCTGGAATGCTGCCGTCGGCTATTCAGATCCTCCAGGACTCAACACCGGCGAGTTTGTCTGCTTTGGGATCTTCTGGTTCATCAACATGTATTTCATCTGGAAAGGCACCGAAAGCATCAAGTGGCTCGAAGATCTTTCTGCACCCATCCTCATTCTGGTTGGTCTGGCTTTGATATACTGGGGTTACCAGAAAGCCGGAGGGTTCTCAGCCGTTCTTGACAACGGTGCACAACTGGGAAAAACAACCGCGGTGATGAAGTACAATTCCTCATCTGATGAGATCACAGTCCACATTTATCCCATTCTCGATGCGCATGGAAATCCAAAAGGCGATTCCATCCAGGCTGTTTTACCAAAGGACGGTACCGTCATATCGCTCAACTGGGAAAAACTGAAAGCCGATCATGTCTTCCGGTTTGAAAAGGCTTCTTCTCTTATGGACAAAGCCGTGCTGGAGGGAACGGAGCCCATTCATCTGCGGTTTATCAAAGGCCTGAACAATCCGTCGGAACTCGATGTTTCCATCACCAAAGAGAAAACCGCGGGCAGTAAATTGTGGGAATATCTCTTGTGGTTTACCGCCATGGTCGGATTCTGGGCAACGATGTCCATCAGTATTTCGGATATCACCCGGTACGCAAAATCACAGAAGGATCAGTTGGCAGGACAGTTTCTGGGACTTCCCGGAACCATGATTTTCTATTCGTTTGTCGGCATTTTTGTGACGTCGGCTTCGCTTCTGGCCTTCGATGATGTGATCATTGTGGAAGATGCACCCTGGGATCCGGTTTCGCTGGTCGCCAAATTCAAAAATCCGGTGGTGGTGATTCTTGCCCAGATTGCCATGATCATTGCGACGCTCAGTACCAACATCGCAGCCAATGTGATTGCACCAGCCAATGCGTTTTCCAATCTCTCTCCAAAGAAAATCAATTTCCGTCAGGGTGGATACATCGCCGGAATTATCGGAATTGTCATCTGTCCATGGTGGCTGATGAATGAAATCAGCGGTATCCTCATTTTCATTTCTGGATTGCTGGGACCCGTTCTGGGTATTTTGCTGAGCGATTATTTCATGGTCCGGAAAACAAATGTAGATGTGGACGAGCTTTTCAATCCTTCCGGAATCTATGCATTTGGTGGCTCCGGATTTCATGGGAAAGCCATGATCGCTCTGGCCGCCGGTGTGCTGGCTGCTCTCATAGGTTACTGGGTGCCAGTACTGGAATTTCTCTATTCCTTGTCCTGGTTCACAGGTTTTGGTGTGTCTTTTCTCCTTTACTGGATTTTGGTCCCAACACCTGAAAAACAGTCATAACCAGAATTTTCCCTGTTTGGGATTCAAAACCTTTTCATTTATTGCATTCTGAATAATACACCAGAGTGAAAGAATTCTGTATTTCATTCTACACCATTAACTTTTAACTCTTAACTCTCCTCATGTCATTGCTGATCAAAAACGGCCGCATCATCACCCCGGGTGAAGACT
>DAIOVD010000113.1:7537-13987 GCA_036759185.1 Catalimonadaceae bacterium
AGTCAGATGGTGGGCCTGATGCAGGAAGTGAAACGCCATGGCGGATTGGTTACCGTGCATGCGACCAACGGCGACATGATCGACTACCTGGTTGCCAAGCATCGCTCCGAAGGAAAGATGGCGCCACTTTATCATTACCTGAGTCAGCCCGAAGTAACCGAAGCCGAAGCCAGCGGACGCTTTGCTGCCATGGCTGCCTACACCGGTGTAAAGGGCTACATTGTGCACATGACCTGTGAAGGAGCGCTCAATGCCATCCGGGATTCGTCCAAGAAAAACCACAATGTGATTGCCGAAACCTGCATTCAATACCTGATGCTCGATGCCTCACTGTATGAAAACAATTTTGAAGGAGCGAAATGGGTGATGAGTCCTCCGCTCCGTCAGAAAAAGGACCAGGCTGCATTGTGGAGCGGTATTCAGCAGGGAACGGTTCAGGTCGTAGCGACTGACCACTGTCCGTTTAAGTGGGAGCAAAAACTGATGGGCAAAGACGATTTCAGCAAGATTCCCAACGGGCATCCGGCCATCGAACACCGGATGGAATTGCTCTTCAGCGAGGGTGTCGCCAAAGGCCGAATTGACCTCAACCGGTTTGTGGAAGTCAACAGCACCAATGCCGCCAAAATCTTCGGCATGTTCCCACGGAAAGGCTCCATCGGTATCGGCTCGGATGCCGACATTGTACTCTTCAACCCCACCGAAAAACACACCTTGTCCGCATCCACCCACCACATGAACGTCGACTACTCCGGCTACGAAGGAGTGGAGGTGACGGGGAAAGTGAAAACGGTGATTCTTAGAGGGCAGGTCGTGGTTGACAATGACAAAGATCTGACCACGAGAGGGTATGGGCAGTTTATAAAACGTCAGGTTAAGAGTTAAGGGTTAAAAGTGAAGAGTGAGATCGATATCGTTGTCACTCGACTTTTCTCTTTTTTTCGGTTGGATTTTTAGTTTGGCTTTTTCTTATTGCACAAAACTAAATCTGATTGAGAATGGAAACTAAAAGTATCGTAGGTGTGAAATCCTACCAGTTTGCTCTTAAAATTATTCGTGTCTATCAATTATTAACCAAAGACAAGAGGGAGTTTATTTTATCGAAACAGCTAATGCGATCGGCCACCTCAATTGGTGCCAATGTGAACGAAGGATTGTTTGCAGAATCTAAAAAAGACTTCATCCATAAATTACACATAGCCTTGAAGGAAACCAGAGAAACACTTTATTGGCTTAATCTGCTGAGAGACAGCGATTATTTGGAAGAAGTAACATTTCTTGCTTTGAAGGGAGATTGCGATCAGATCAGTAAAATCCTATCCAGTATCATACTGACAACAAAACAGAAATACCTTTCCAAAACAGGCAAAGAGATGAATACAGTAGACTGATCGTCAACTTTTTGTAAATCTTAACTTATCACTCTTAACTCATCACTCTTAACTTTTAACTACCGTTATGCCAAGAATTATAAAGTCCGGACTCATTCAACTCAGTCTTCCGAAGACGGAAGGAGAGGGCACCATCCAGGAGATAATGGATGCGATGCTGCAAAAGCACATTCCATACATCGAAGAAGCCGGCCGGAAGGGCGTGCAGATTCTTTGTTTTCAGGAAATTTTCAACACCCCGTATTTCTGTCCGGGTCAGGATAAGAACTGGTACGCTTCGGCGGAAACCGTTCCGGGTCCGACGACTGAGCTCATGCAGGAATACGCGAAAAAGTACCAGATGGTGATCATCGTTCCAATTTATGAAAAGGAACAGGCCGGCGTGTTTTACAACACAGCAGCGGTGATTGATGCCGATGGAACCTATCTGGGTAAATACCGCAAAAACCACATTCCACACACCGGCGGATTCTGGGAGAAGTTCTTCTTCAAACCCGGCAACCTGGGCTATCCGGTGTTCCAGACCAAATACGCCAAAGTGGGTGTTTACATTTGCTACGACCGCCATTTTCCGGACGGTGCCCGCTGTCTTGGCTTGAACGGAGCCGAGATTGTGTACAATCCGTCTGCGACAACCGTTGGCCAGTCGCAGTATCTTTGGAAACTGGAGCAACCGGCCCACGCCGTCGCCAATGGTTACTTTATGGGATGCATCAACCGCGTAGGAGAGGAGAAACCCTGGAATTTGGGTCGCTTTTACGGCACGTCCTATTTCGTCAATCCCCGCGGACAGATCATAGCCGAAGCCTCCGAATTCAATGACGAACTCCTCATCGCCGAATTCGACCTCGACATGATCGACGAAGTCCGCTCCGTCTGGCAGTTCTTCCGTGACCGCAGACCAGAAACGTATGGACCCATCACTGAATTATAAATGATGAGTGATGAATTATGAATGAGGAAAACAGGAGTGTCAGCAATCTGGATAACCCGGAACAATTCGAAACAGATCAATGGATGGTTGGTTTGGCGAATGATCCGGAAATTCCATACAGAAATGTTTTAGTCGATAAGTCTTTTTCATTTGCTGTTTCTGTGGTCAACATTCATAAAAATATCATTGCTGAAAAACGGGATTTTGAAGTGGCCCGGCAATTTGTCCGTGCCGGGACTGCGATCGGGGCCTTGATTCGGGAAGCACAAAACGCAGAAAGCAGACCTGATTTTATTCACAAGCTTGGGATGGCTCAGAAGGAATGTGATGAAACCTGCTACTGGCTTGAACTGATGAAGGAAACCGAAATTGTTGGTGCTGATCAATTCAACGATTTGCATCCGAAATCTCTGGAGTTGCTGCGAATCATCAGAAGTAGTATTATTACTTCGAAAAACAGAATGAATCAATCCAAAGACAGTCTCAAATAGAACACCAGTTATCTCCAAAAGAGCATTGCATTAATCATTTATAACTCATCATTCATCATTCATAATTTTCATGTCAGAATTTAAAGCACCAAACACCGACGCTGAATTTGAGCAGAACTTCGCTCAGATCAAGCCTTTGATGACCGATAATCAGGCCTATTTCGAGAGCTCGAGATGCCTGTTTTGTTACGACGCCCCCTGCGTGAATGCCTGCCCGACCGGCATCGACATTCCGCTGTTCATCAAACAGATCCACTCCAAAAATACTTTGGGAGCGGCTCAGACCATTTACAATTCCAACGTCTTTGGATACGCCTGCGGGAAAGTATGCCCCACCGAAGTATTGTGCGAAGGCGCCTGTGTGTACAATCACCAGGATGTGCCCGCCATTGAAATCGGACGGCTCCAGACTTTCGCTACAGACAAAGCCATCCGCAGCAATAAAACCTTGTTTCAACTGGCTCCTTCCAACGGACGGAAAGCCGCTGTCATCGGGGCGGGTCCTGCCGGTATTGCCTTCGCCTGCGAAATGCGGATTGCCGGGTTCGAAGTCGAGATTTTTGAAGCCAAAGAAAAACCAAGCGGACTCACCGTCTATGGTGTGGCGCCGTATAAAATTACAAACGAAGAGGCCCTCGACGAGATGGATTACCTCCAGAAACAGTTTGGTTTTACGGTACACTACAGTCATCCGGTTACCACTGAGCGGGACATTCATTATCTGGAATCCGAATTTGAAGTCATCTTCCTCGGCATCGGTTTAGGGCGGACTTCCGAGCTGGGCATTCCCGGCGAAGACAAGGACGGTGTGCAAGGTGCCGTAGAGTTTGTGGAAACCCTTCGCATGGGCCACCACCAGATTTCCGTTCCGAAAAAAGTGATTGTTCTCGGTGGTGGAAATACCGCCATGGACGCCGCTTCTGAATCGGCACGAATGGGCGCTGAACACGTGATTCTGGCCTATCGCCGGAGCAAAGAAGACATGGGTGCGTACGAATTTGAGTACGATCTGGCCAAAGGCGTAGGCGTACAGGGATTGTTCAACGCCGCCCCGGTTGAAATTACCGGCAACGGAAAAGTGACCGGCGTGAAATTCATCCGGACGCATGTAGTCAACGGCAAGGTCGAAACCATTGCCGGCAGTGAGTTCACCGAAGAAGCCGACTGGGTAATCAAAGCCACCGGCCAGGCCAAACGCACCGACTTCCTGTCTCTCATCAGCGGACTTGAGCGGGATTCCAAAGGATGCATCAAAGTGAATCCGGATACCTTCCAAACCACCAATCCGAAATACTACGCCGCCGGCGATGCCGTCAGTGGTGGACAGGAAGTGGTCAACGCCGTCGCAAACGGAAAGAAAGCAGCAAAAAATTATAAGTTATAAATTATGAATGATGAATAGGAAATGCAATTCCTAATAGCCCTCAATGAGGGCTGGTTGCATTTTTCCTGTTGACACAATTTGTTAAATCATCTTGAATTTATCATTCATAATTCATCATTCATAACTCATCATTAACCAAATTACGCATGGCAAACTTATTTACAAACTTCGCGGGCATCAAGTCGCCAAACCCATTCTGGCTGGCGTCTGCACCGCCAACCAACAGCGGATACCAGATCATGAAGGCCTTTGATACAGGCTGGGGTGGCGCTGTGTGGAAAACCCTCGGTGTTCCGGTGGTGAACGTGTCGAGTCGATATGGCTCGGTGAATTACCGCGACACCCGCATGATGGGTTTCAACAACATTGAACTGATCACAGACCGGCCGCTGGCAGACAATCTTCGTGAGATCGAAGAAGTGAAAAAACGCTTCCCCGATCATGCGGTGATTGCTTCCCTTATGGTGGAGAGCCGGGCCGAGTGGCACCAGATCGTAAAAGATGTGGAAAACGCCGGATCAGACGGTATCGAGCTGAACTTCGGCTGCCCGCACGGTATGTGCGAACGCGGGATGGGTTCTGCCGTTGGGCAGGAGCCTAAAATTTTGAAGATGATTGTAGAGTGGGTGATGGAAGTCGCCACGATTCCCGTCATCGTCAAGCTGACCCCAAATATTTCCGACATTACCCGTCCGGCAATGGCGGCCAAAGAAGGCGGTGCCAATGCTGTGTCGCTGATCAATACCATCCAAAGTATTGTGGGCGTAGACATCGACAATTTTGTGCCCTATCCGATTGTGGATGGAAAGAGTTCCAACGGAGGGTACTGCGGTCCGGCTGTCAAACCGATCGCCCTCAACATGACCAAAAATGTTGCCCAGCATCCGGGAGTGCAATTGCCTATTTCCGGAATTGGGGGAGTGGAAACATGGCGGGATGCCGTGGAATTCATTTTGCTGGGTGCCAGTTCTGTGCAGGTGTGTACCGCGGTGATGCACTACGGTTTCGGTATCATTCGTGAAATGAAACGCGGACTCGAAGACTACATGGATCAGAAAGGATTTGCTACCATCGACGAAATGGTGGGCAAGGCACTCCCGAATGTAATGCATTGGGAAGATTTGAACCTGAAGTACAAAGTGGTGGCTGATATCAACGAAGATAAGTGCATCGGTTGCCAGTTGTGCTACACCGCATGCGAAGACGGAGCCCACCAGGCCATCGGTCTAAGCAGCGATCCTGATAACCGCAAGCCGCACATTATCGAAGAAAACTGCGTGGGTTGCAATTTGTGTTCACTGGTTTGTCCGGTTGAAAACTGCATCACGATGGAGCGAAAAGATGATCAGACCCAGCACCTCACCTGGAAAGAGCGCACGGCAGCCAACAATGTTCCGACTTCCTTCAACGATCCGTTGGCGGGCGGTCTCCACCACTGGGTTCCCGAACCGATGGATGCGTTCAAAACCAAAACCCCGAAGCATTATAAAGGGTAGGGGGGAGAATTAGGAATTACGAATTGAGAATTAGGAATGATGCTTATAGTGGCGATATCAACTCCAAATGATGAATAGAATTCACTGGATGCCAGAAGGTTTATTGAAATTCTAAGTTTTAAAAAAGTCACAGAGATGTGACTTTTTTGTTTAAGCAATGTTGATTAAGAAACAGGGGTTGTGTCTTTTACGCGTAATTCTGTTGAAAAGACACGGAGCTTGTGTCTTTTTGTTTGAAATATGTTGAAAAGACACAGAGTTTGTGTCTTTTTTTCTGTTTTCAAAATGAAAGACACAATTGAATGATCTGGCCTCCTAAGTGGAAGCAGTTTTGAAATGTCATCAACAATCTCAATTACTTCCATCTAAGTATTTACCAAAGGTTACTTTTCGTCTTTTTGAACGATAATCGCCGTCCACCATGATTTCGTCCAGAAACCAAAAACTTCGGTTGTCAATCTTCCTGATCCGGTTTTTGTAGGAATCCTGCATGTAGAGATGATCTTCCGCCAGTAACGTCCATTTTCCTTTAAGGAATGAATAGACATGTATGGTTACGTGTGATCCGATCCACCAGCTTTTTTGAACGATGATCTCTTTTATGTGATCGCCATTCAGATCTTCGATGGCTTCAACACTGCCCCAAAGTGACATCCCTTCATAAATATCAGGATAACGGGTGGAGAACCTGACAACGTTGTAGCAACTGTCGTTTTCACAACTGCCAAACATGGAGCCGTTCGAATCTTTTTCT
>DAIOVD010000114.1:0-8296 GCA_036759185.1 Catalimonadaceae bacterium
TTCGCGTTAGGGACAGAAGCGGAAATCCCGTGCAGGCCAAACGGTTGGTTTCGGGAAGAAACGCAGGTTGCATGGCCGGCACGGATTGCAGCGGATGGCCCGACCCGGAGGGGAACGCCCATCATTTTATTTTTGATTACTCGCTGAACTTTTTGAACAAGGTTGCCGCAATGTGGCCACCAAATCCAAACGTATTGCTGAGCGCATAGCGGATTTCCTTGTGTACAGCCTTGCCCAGCGTGAGGTCGAATTTGCCAATGAAATCGGGCTCCGGCTCATCGGTGTTGATGGTTGGAGGGACGATGTTTTCCTGCACGGCTTTGATGGTGAGAATGGCCTCGATGGCTCCGGCCGCTCCCAGAAGGTGACCTGTCATCGACTTTGTCCCACTCACGCTCAGACTTTTGCGGGCGCCAAACACACGCTCCATGGCCTTCAGTTCGCTTTCGTCGCCGAGTCCGGTTGAGGTGGCGTGCGCATTGACATAGTCAATTTCCGAAGGATCGATTCCGGCTTCTTCGATGGCATCGATCATGCCGAGATAGGCACCTTCGCCATCGGGATGGGTTCCGGTGAGGTGATAGGCATCGCCTGCCATTCCTGTTCCGACTACTTCGGCGTAGATTTTGGCTCCCCGCTTTTGGGCCGAAGCCAGACTTTCAATGATCAGCGCACCGGCTCCTTCGCCCATCACAAATCCGTCCCGCTTCACGTCAAACGGACGGGACGCATGTTGGTAATCTTCGTTGTTGGCCGACAGTGCCTTGGCCGCGTTGAATCCTCCAACCCCGCTTTCGTTGATGGGAGCTTCCGAACCACCGCACACGATGATGTCGGCTTTGCCCAGCCGTATGTAGTTGGCGGCATCAATGAGGGCATTGTTGGAACTGGCGCATGCCGAAATCACCGAAAAGTTGAGTCCACGCAATCCATGACGGATCGAAATGACACCGGACGGAATGTCGGCGATGATTTTCGGAATGAAATAGGGATTGAATCGTGGCTGCTTGTTGCCTTTGAAAAACTCTTCCAGTTGATCCTGAAAAGTCTGCATACCGCCGTTTCCGGATCCCCAGATCACACCGATTTTGTTTTTGTTAAGTTTCTCAAAATCGAGTTGCGCATCGGCAATGGCCTGATCAGCAGCGGCTACGGCGTATTGCGTGAAGAGATCAAACTTGCGGGCATCGTTGCGTTCGAAGTAGTCGGCAGGATTGAAACCCTTGATTTCACCGGCAAATTTGGTTTTGAAATGGGTGGTATCGAACCGGGTGATGAGACTGATCCCGTTCATACCGGCAATGCTGTTGGCCCAGAATTCGGGTACAGAATTGCCCAGTGGAGTGAGGGCACCCATACCGGTGACCACCACTCTGTGTAGTTCTTTTGTCATATGCTTCAATATCGGCCGATGAGCCAGACCGAATCCGGGATTCCGTCCTTTCGCCAACCGGCCGGCAAAGAACCACGAAAAATGATGCCATTTGACGATGTCGCGGCGAAATTGTCCGGAAAAATTGATGCTGGCATTCAGTTTTATGCAGAAAGTACCCGATTTTTTGCCGCTGGCGGAACCATTCTACCGGATATGCAGTTGTAACATTCGGGACCAAATCCGGTTTTCGGGAACCGTCGTACATTGCTCTAAAATTTAATCCTCATGAAAATTCTGCTTTTTGTTGTTTTGATTTCGTTGACTTCTGTACTTCCATCGCTGGCTCAGAAAGGTGTGGTGAAAGTGGTGAAAACCGAAGCTCAATGGAAGGCCATGCTGACGCCGCTTCAATATGATGTGACACGGAACAAAGGAACTGAACGGGCATTCTCTGGTGCTTATTGGGACAACCACGAAAAGGGCACGTATCATTGTGTCTGCTGCGGGCAGGCTCTGTTTTCGTCGGAAAACAAATTTGAATCCGGTACCGGCTGGCCCAGTTTTTACCAGCCCATTCTAAAACTGAACGTGATCAGCAACCGGGACGAAAGTCATGGCATGGTCCGCACCGAAGTGGTTTGCGGCAAGTGCGATGCACACCTTGGCCACGTGTTCGAGGACGGCCCGAAACCAACTGGACTCCGGTACTGCATCAATTCGGTGTCGCTGAAGTTTGTGAAGAAATGAGTGGTGAACAGTAGCCTCAGTAAAAAAAGCAATGTTGCAGTGATTAGCAGTGAATGGCAGACAGGATTTGAAGGACCAGTCTGCCATTCACATTCATTATGATTCCCTGAATCAGGCATTATTTTTTTTATTCCGGTCCTTAACGCAACCGTCATTTTTCATAGGGAATGTTGAAACAAAACTCAAGCAATTCGTATCACATACACACAAAAACTCAATCTGGACTGCCCATATTTCGCTAATGACCTGGAGAGAAGAATTTACTTTTCATTTGGCGCTGTTAGTGCCACTGTAAGCTTAAACCTTCATTTTTAAAAAAAAGTGCCGTCACCACCCCACGCTCCAGCCTCAGGTCGTAACGGCATTCCTCCCAAAATGAAAAATTAACTCTTCACCCTTAACTCTTAACTCCCCTTTAGTTTCCGATGCAGCGTCACATTCGAAACCACCAGAATCACCAGGAAAATCAGCGGCATAAAGGATTGGAAATCCGCTCCATCCACTACCACATGGCCAACTGTTGCGGAGATCAGCACAATGCCAAATCCTGCGTACGCCCATTCTTTCACACGGACGGGAACCATTGGCAGAATCAACACCAATGCGCCTATCACCTTAAAAATAGTGAGTTCGATCCGGAAATAATCCGGAAAGCCAAGGTGGCGAATCCCTTCGATCGCCATTTCAGAATTTCCGGTAAGGGCTGGCATCACGCCTTCCATTAAAAAGATAAGACCCGTGCTGATCCAGTAAATCAGATTGTTTTGTTTCATAATTCGTTTGATTGTTTGACGTGTTTTGTGGAGAAATGAAGCATCCATGGCCTGCTGAACTTGTCGGTCACATTGCCAGACCAGGCACCCCAGAGAGTGGACGTAAGCGGCTGTTCAATCGTGCCATCCGTCGCCAGGCGGGAAAAGATTCCCCGGATTTCGTCCTCCGATTCGCAGTTCAAAATGAGGGAAACCGTATTGCCTGCCACCAGTCCTGATTCCGGCACGAGATCGGTTCCAAACAGCACCATGTTTCCCTGGGTCAATGTCGCCTGCAAAATCAGTTCCCTCATGCGGGACGGCATTTTGTCTGACACCGGAGAATCACCAATCGTTTGCAGACGGAGTTCTCCGCCCAGCACTTCCTGGTAAAACTGCATCGCCTGACGGCAGTTTCCCGAAAAACTGAGGTACACATGGATCGGTCCCATCGTGGCTTGTTGTCCGGTTAGTTGGCTTCCGTATATTTTTTGAAGTTGTCGAGAATCGCCTGCCAGCCTCCCTTTTGCATCTCTGCCGGATTCTGCGTCTCGGCTTCGAAACAAATCGTAACCCTTGTTGCATTTCCTGCCGACTCAAAATCAACTGTTGCTTTTCGACTGTCACCCATAGTGTATGCAATGTGGGTGAGGTCGTTGATCACATCATAAATCCCCCAGAAATCAAAACTGAAACTGCCGTCTTTGGCTGCCATGGTGGAAGAGAATTTTCCTCCCACTCTTAAATCCACTTCGGATTTCGGACAATGCCATGAGTCAAGGGCCGTATTCCAATGTACGATGTGGGCGGCCTCGTTGTAATAGGACCAGACTTTTTGAACCGGAGCCTCAATAAGGGCTTCGACGGTGATCATGTTTGAGGATGTGTTCATTATTTTGTGTGTTATGCTCTTTCTGAGATTTGTTTGATTTTGTCAAGTGCCAGAGGAAAAGTTGTTGAGAAATACTCTTCGAAGGCTTCGTCGCTGTCGAGTTCGACTGTGAGCAAGGTTTGGTTCCCTTCTGTAGTAAGAAAGTATCGTTCCCGGCTTCCGTTCCAGGTAGCATCTGCTTGTTTAACGCCCTCTTTAATTTCACCATGATGCTTGAAAATCATGGTGTCGTTTTCGATCAGCGTTTCGATGCTGCTGAACATGCCTGAGGCGCCGTCTGGTCCGACAAAGAGTATTTCGCTTCCTTGTTTCCAGTCACTGATCGCGTGTGAACCTTCATGAAAAACGGAGGTCCATTCCCGGTAGGTGGAATCATCCCATAAAACGGACCAAACTTTTTCCCGACTGGTGTTGATGTGTGTAGATAATTTGATGGTTTTCATATAGATGGAGTTGCTGTTTCAATGGTAAACCGAAGTCCTTTTTGGTCCAGAACTTGCTTCAGAATCGGAATGGTGGTCTTACCGATTCCATGCAGGGCCAGTATCTTGCGTTCTGTCTGAAGAGAGAGAATTTCTTCTGAAACAAATCCTTCCTTCTCCAACGCTCTCCGTGCAGGTGCTGAAATGAGCTTCAGAAATTCAGCATCCGGTACACGGCTTTTTTCGCATTCAGGACATGTGGGGCAAGAACTGCTTTTGTAGTACTCATGCCCTTGCGGACAGGTCCGTTTGGTTTTTGGTGCGGAACTCATACACGAATATCAGGCATTTCGCAACGTTTCGATGTCAAACTTTTTCATTTTCATGAAGGCCTGAATCACACGTCCTGACTTCTCAGGGTCCCCCATCAGTTCGCCAAGAATCCTTGGAACAATCTGCCAGGAGAATCCATACTTATCTTTCAGCCAACCACACTGACTTTCACTTCCGCCTTCGGTCAGTTTCTCCCAGTAATAATCGATTTCCTCCTGGGTATCGCATTCCACCACAAGTGACACTGCTTCATTGAACTTGAAATGAGGCCCGCCGTTCAATGCCATGATCCGGAATCCATTCACTTCAAACCGCACCACCATCGGATTGGCATCTGTAATCCGGGAATCTTTGAAAATACTGCAATAGAAATCAGCGGCTTCCTTTGCCTGATTGTCAAACCAAAGGCAGGGGTATAATGAATGTGTCATGGTTGGTTTTTTTTGTGTTTTCTGAGAGCAAAGATGATGGATGTCAGGAAATAACCATCATGCCGGAAACGACAACGGAAGGGGTTGATTGCGACAAATTTTTTTGACAGGTTTGTTCCGTGAAAACCATCGTCATTCTTGTTCCTGAAACTGCCGTCCTGGAAGCCATAGCCGATCCACGGTATTTGTTTACAGCTGCCAACGATTTTCTGGCCTCTGTCGGTAAGCCACCTTTGTTTCATGTTGTGTTGGTGGGCATGACCAAAGAAGTGCGGCTTATGAATGGGTTGGCTACAATTCATCCCGATTTTGTCCTTGCCAACGCAC
This sequence comes from Catalimonadaceae bacterium, assembly GCA_036759185.1. GTDB lineage: Bacteria > Bacteroidota > Bacteroidia > Cytophagales > Flexibacteraceae > CAMDMI01. The sequence goes on from DAIOVD010000114.1 coordinate 5,280, forward strand.
CCAAAGCGGATCTCATTTTTATCCCGGCCATCAGCGGTGATCTGCAGACAGCAATTGATCTGAACCGTCCTTTTTATGTGTGGATCCGTCAGCAATACGCTGATGGCGCAGAGGTAGCTTCTCTTTGCATCGGGGCATTTCTGCTGGCTTCCACCGGTTTACTCGATGGTAAGAAATGCTCCACGCACTGGCTTTCGGCACATGATTTCCGGCTCATGTTTCCGGATGTGGAACTGGTCGACGGCAGCATCATTTCCGAAGAACAAGGCGTGTATTCCAGTGGAGGAGCGAATTCCTACTGGAATCTGTTGCTTTATCTTCTTGAGAAATTCACCGACCGGGCTACCGCGATTCTGGCATCCAAATTTTTTGCCATCGACATTGACCGCGACAGCCAATCCAAATTCATGATGTTTCAGGGTCAAAGGAAACATACGGACGAAGCCGTCCTTCATGCACAGGATTTTATCGAAGCCAATTTCCAGGAAAAGATTTCTGTCGACGAACTGGCAGACCGGTTTTCCATCGGACGGCGCAGTTTTGAGCGGCGTTTTAAAAAGGCCACCCTCAATACGGTGATGGAATACATTCAGCGGGTGAAAGTGGAAGCGGCCAAACGCAGTTTCGAATCGAGCCGCAAAAATGTGAACGAAGTCATGTTCGATGTCGGCTATACCGACACCAAGGCTTTCCGTGATCTGTTTCGCAAACTGACGGGACTGAGTCCGGTTGAATACAGGAATAAATACAACAAACAACCTGAATCTATATGAGGCAGATTAAGTGTTTTTGGGTGATCGTACTTCCGGTTGTCTTCGTAGCATCCTGCTCGCATAAACAGGATCAAAATTCAGATAACAGTATAGGAAAAACAGATAGTGCCAGTATTACTTCAGTACAGGATTCTGTGAATAATGTTACGCTGGCAGATGCTGAGTCTGATGTGTCGACAGATTCAGAAGTGATTCTGCCGTTTAAAGAATTCACCATTCGAATCCTGAATCTTAAGCTGGATTCTCCTGATTCGAAAAATAATTTGAGCCGGAATGAAGATTCTCAGGAATTGCAGGATTCCGTTTTTTTAACCGCTGGTTTAGGTGAAACTGTGGAAGACAAACTGTTTGAAATTTCAGCCAGGAGCAACTTTACCAGGTTAACAGTTGAACAGCGGTATGAAACCGGACTTGGCGTCAGTACTGAAGAATGGAATTGTGAAGTAGAAAACTGGTTACGTTTTGATTCCGAATGGGAACCCATTCAAAAGAATAAAGATGGCCAGTATTTGTGTCGTGCCTATTCAACGGATGAGAGGCGTCGGTTTCCTTCATTTTCGTTGACTGAGTTACAAAAGGCGGTTGATGACAACTGCGATCCGAAAGCGGGAGCCTATTTCAGGGAAGTGAAATCATTGCAGGAAGCACCATTTGAAGTTTACATCCGGTCAATTTACATCCGGATTTCAGGTTGGGATGAAGTGCAGAAAAAGACCATTTCCCGAATTTTAGTATTTGATTCTCAGTATGGATGTTGATTGGTTTCTGTCTGCATTTACAGGTTTCTTGTAATGATATTTCCGCTGAAATTGTGAAGAGTACATAAAAAAAACCGGCCCATTTCTGAGCCGGTTTTTTGTTGAATTCGATTTTGACCGATTAAGGCTGAGCCAAAGAGTTACGAGCACCACCCGCTACGAAAAGAGCCTGCATACGAGCTTTCTGTCCGGCAGAAAACATATACATACAGGCATCGTCGCTGTAGTCCATATAGTTCATTGTCATTTCTACAGGAGTTCCGGTGCAGGTACTTTTGTGACCGGCAGCAGGGCATCCGTAGTTTGCGGTGTTATGAAGAGGAGTATCGCTCACCTGGTCGTTACCGCAGGTAGCATCGCCCCAGATGTGGCGAAGATTCAGGTAGTGACCGACTTCATGAGTAGCAGTCCTTCCTTTGTTGAAAGGGGCAGCAGCTGTTCCGGTTCTTCCGGTTGCATTGTCATCCAACACGACTCCGTCAGTAGCAGACGAGCCTCCAGGAAACTGAGCATAACCCAGAATTCCACCACTCAGGTTGCACACCCAGATATTCAAGGTAGTGGTTGGATTGGTTGGATTTAAACCTCCTGAAGCAGTTTTCTTTACAGCGTCGTTGGTGCTCCAGCTTGTTTTCGTTGTGCTTTTCCGGTTTACAGCACTGAGAACAAAGCGTATACCGGTGTTGCCGGATTTTACACTGTTGTATGTTGTGGTTTTGTTATAGTCTGCATTGGTTGCAGCATAGTCCTCATTGAGAACATCAATCTGTGATTGAAGCTGAGCCTGAGACACGTTCTGTTTCGCCGATTTGTACAATACATTGAATACCACAGGTATTTCAATTGTTCCGTCCGTTAAACGGCGGGCAAACGAAGGATTTTTTACTACAGATTCAGTGAACCGTTCAATCTCTGCCATCCGGGTTGCCAATGTTGGATCCTGCTGGAGTTGTTGTTGCAAAATTTCATGAGAGGTACATATACGTTGGTTGGGAACTTCATTCGAAATTTCTTCCTCCTGAAATGTGTCCATCTGAGATTTCTGACAACTGGCTAATGCCATTGACAAAGCCAATGCGTAGATAAAGTTTGCTTTCATTGATCGGTGAAGTATTTTGTTAATGGCTGCAATTGTATGAAATTTATCTGGTATGCAAAATAAACATTGGTGAATCGTTGAAGTTCCGGTTTTAAATTCTGTTAACTATTACTTTCTATTCATTTCTATTTGGAATGAAAGGGGGGCTCCAACCCTCTGTATTTTCTGTTTTGTTCGTTTTTTGGATTCCTGATAAACCATCACCGCTTATTTCCTTTTTGTTTGGAAGTACTCATCCAACGATTGTTTCCGGTATTCGAATATCTGCTTCACTTTGTTGTGAACAAACACCTTCCCGGCAATCCATCCCAGAAACGACATGCCGATGTCGTAATGCAACAGGTCGGTCATCAGTACTCCGCCTTCGACGGCTTTGAAATGGTGTTC
>DAIOVD010000114.1:8396-13647 GCA_036759185.1 Catalimonadaceae bacterium
GAAACCTGCCGGGATCTGTGCGTCAGAACTATTTGCTTCCCCTCAAAAACTTCTATGTTTGTTTTTTTGAACCGGCCATGAAACAGCTTTCCGTTTTTGTCTTCTTATTCCTGATTTCCATCCTTTCACAAGCCCAATCCGACCGGCATGGCTTTCCCCGGATTTCAGCGGGCACCCGTCAGTTTTTATGGCAGATGGACAAAGGAAAAGCCGATTCGCATGGTGCCCTGCCGTCGTATGTGTACCAGCTCGATGCACAGAACCAATTGTATGTGAATGCGTTTATTCAGGTGTTCCCTGATTTTCAGGAAGAATCTCTGAAAGCACTGGGCATCAAAACGGGAACAAAGGCCGGCAACATCCGCACCGTCCGTATTCCTGTAGGGAAAGTAAAAGAAGCGCTTCTGATTCCCGGTTTACGAGCCATTGATATGGATCAGCCCATGGCCATGGATCTGGATTCGGCCCGGCGAAGAACCCGTGTCGACAGCATTCACAAAGGATTTGGCTTATCGAGGGCGTACAATGGCGACAGTGTGGTAATTGGTATAATTGATGCTGGTTTTGATTACTCACACCCGGCTTTTTATGACACATCCTACACCAACTATCGGGTTAAGCGGGTCTGGGAACAGAAAGTAGCCGGAACTCCTCCAGCCAATTTTCCATATGGAGCGGAGTATTCCGATTCAGCATCCATTCACACAAAGGCGTACGATATCACGGAAACGACACACGGAACTCACGTGGGTGGAATTGCGGGAGGTTCTGGTTACAACGGGCCAACAGGCAATCACAATAAATTCAGAGGAATGGCGTACAAGTCTGATCTGGTGTTCATTGCCATGTACCCGACACCGGCTTACTGGCTCAACACCGGTATGGCGGATATGCTGGACGGAATCAATTATACATTTCAGTATGGCAATTCTGTCGGAAAGCCTGCAGTTGCCAATCTAAGTTGGGGTTGTCCACTTGGTCCTCGTGACGGTACATCACTGTTCAGTCAGGCCTGCGACAACATCACTGGTCCGGGCAAAATCTTTGTGGTTTCGGGTGGAAACAACGGACAGAACAAGATTCATGTTAAGAAATCCTTTACAGCAACCGATACGCTTCTTAATACGTTCACCACGTTTTCATCATCCCTCAATCCGAAAATAAACCAGGTAGATGTCTGGGGAGATTCCGGGAAAACCTTTCAGGTTCAGTTCACACTTTATACTACATCAGCAAAAATCGCCACATCCGAGTGGGTTAATCTGGACAACAACACACACGCCATTGCGTTACGCGGATCCAACTTTGATACGCTTTTTGTAACCGCAACCGGTACGGCAACCGAATTCAATGGCAAGCCACATATGTTGCTTCAGTTCTACAGCCGTGTTGGCGATAGGGTCGGGATCACTGTAAAATCGACCTCAGGGACGGTCAACTTATGGCAGGGAGTGGTGGTGAAAACTTCGGGTTACTATGGAACGTTCACCAAATATGCCTACCCGTGGGCCACGGATGGTGATGTCACTTCTACATGCGGAGATTTGGTTTCTACAAAGTCTGCTCTGGCTGTAGCAGCCTACAATTCGAAAGTTTCGTTCACCAATATTCTCGGATCTGCTTTGTCATACACAGGATATGTAAGAGGGCGAATTGCCGCATTCAGCAGTATCGGACCAACGGCAGATGGCCGGGTAAAACCAAACATTGCAGGTCCCGGAATGGCACTGGCTTCCAGTGTGAGTTCATATGCTCATGACTATATGCCGGACAGTGCTGATTATAGTTCGGTGGTAGCCAATTTCGTTTCACCAAGAAACAACAGGACGTACGCTTTCGCCATGGCGGGTGGAACTTCGATGTCGGCACCTTCCGTCAGCGGCATCGTGGCCATGCTCCTTCAGGTCAATCCACAATTGTCTCCTGCTTCTCTCATGGATCTTCTGAATCAGACTGCCATCAAAGACGCCAACACCGGGGTTATTCCAGCGGGAGGCAGCAACACCTGGGGTGGTGGAAAAATCAACGCATACAGAGCCATTAAAACCTTGCTGGAACCCACTGGTATTCAGCATGTCCAAAGTTCTGCCCATGTCCTTGTTTTTCCGAATCCGGGTAACGGTGCCATGTTTGCTGAGTATCTTTCAGAAGGACGGGACGATGTAGGTATTTCCATAACAGATGCCGTCGGAAGGGTAGTGGCCAATGATTTGTGGACCGTTTCTGAAGGAAGCAATCTCCGGAATCTGGGTATGGACAAGTTTGAAAACGGGATGTATTACATCCGCATTTCAGGCCGGGCCGGAACATCTGTGGTGAAAGTGTTGAAAAACTAAGGCCCCGAAAACAGAACTCTCTGCACCGGATCCGGTCTCTTTTCGCCTTTTTTGCGTTTCAATGAAATGGACAACCTGCTTTTCAAGTGAACGCTTCGGGATTGACAATGCCCGGAGTCCGCAACGCACCGAATACGAACGTGACTGGGACCGTCTGATTTTTTCGTCGGCATTCCGTCGGCTTCAGAACAAGACACAGGTTTTTCCTCTTCCCGAAGAAGTGTTTGTGCACAACCGGCTGACGCATTCTCTGGAAGTGGCCAGTGTGGGCCGTTCATTGGGAAGTATGGTGGGAGAGAAGATCGCTCTCATTCCTGAAGTTGCATCTCAACCGGATGCACGTGAGTTTTATTTTGATCATCTGAAAAATGTGATTTCATCGGCTTGCCTGGCACATGATATGGGCAATCCGGCATTCGGGCACTCAGGTGAAGAAGCGATTTCCCGGTATTTTCAGTCTCAGGCAAAAAACGACTCCTTCCGTTCCCGGTTTTCCGATTCGGAGTGGGCCGATCTGATTGCTTTTGAAGGAAACGCCAATGCTCTCCGCATTCTGACCCGGGCTTTCAAAGGTCGCCTTCCGGGTGGATTTCGCCTTACATATTCCACGTTGGGTGCCATTCTGAAATATCCTTGTTCTTCCTCGGATTCACTGGGAAAAAAAGGACCCAAACACCGGAGTAAATACGGTTTTTTTCAATCAGATAAAGCTGTCTTTCAGCAGATTGCCAGCCGTTTGGGAATGGTGGAAGAGGTGGGGGCGTATGGCGTTTTCAAGAGGCATCCGTTTGTTTATCTTGTGGAAGCTGCCGACGATATTTGCTACAACATCATCGATTTTGAAGATGCTCACCGGCTCAGGATTTTTACAACTGAAGAAGTTCAGAAAACATTCCTGCAACTCTTAGCCTGCAATCCAAAAGAGAATATGAACCGGATCCGGGAAACCCTGGATTCTCTCAATGAAGACGCCAACGAATCCATTTCCTACCTGCGGGCCAAATCCATCAATTACCTCACCGGCCGCTGTTCGGAGATCTTTTTTGAAAACCGGGATGCGATTCTTTCCGGTAACTTTGACGGCGACCTTCTTGGTTCCATTCCGGAGGCCCAGGACGTTTTGAAGTTTATTAAGAAGAAGTCTGTCTCACATATTTACAATCACCCAAGTGTCGTGAAAATCGAGCTGGCTGGTTTCCGGATTATGTCGGGTCTTGTGGAAGATCTGGTTTCTGCTGCCCTGGAAAAGGAAGAAAACCGTGATCCGATGCAGCGGAAAGTCATCAGCCTGATCGGTTCCCAGTACATTTTTCAGGAAGCAGATTCAGATTATGAAAAGGTGCTCTGTTTGTTTGATTTTGTAGGTGGAATGACGGACCTCTTTGCGCTTAAACTGTACCGCAACCTGAGAGGAATTGAAATCCCGACCATTTGATAAACCTAAATTCAGGATGTAAACAGAAAGGAAATTCTGTTATCTGATTCTGAAAGATTTTCCTGTAAAATCCACAGTTTTTCTGTCATGGCATTTCTGAGGCGAAATTCAGTTTCAATCTGAAAATGAAACCTTCATATTGCCAGTTCTTTGCGAACACTGATTGCATGCATCTGATAACCATCGAAAACGATTTTCTCAGCCTTGCTGTTACGGAAAACGGAGCCGAAATCCGGCACCTTCAGACAAAAAAAGACAAAACCGAATGGATGTGGCAGGCCGATCCGGCTTTCTGGCCACGGACGGCACCTGTTTTGTTCCCGATTGTAGGCCGGCTGGCTGAAGATCAGTATTTCATCGATGGGCATCCTTACCCCATGTCTCAACACGGTTTTGCTCGTGATCGGGTGTTCAAAGTAGAAAGTATCCTGCCTCACGAGATACGTTTTATGTTGTCATCGGATTATGAAAGCGGGAAGTTTTATCCGTTTGATTTTGATTTTCTGGTGGATTACAATCTTGAAAAAAACTGGGTCTGGATCTCGTATGAAGTGAGAAACAAAGGAGATGAGACCATGTTTTTCTCAGTTGGAGGGCATCCCGGATTTTCATTACCCGGCTGGCCACACATCAATTATTACCTTGAATTTGAAAAAGAGGAAGATCTGAGACCCCGTCTGCTCGACCATGGCCTGCTGAAAAAAGGGACGGGTCCTGCTTTGCAAACCACAGAGCGTCAGGCCTTGATTCATCCTCAATTATTTGATCAGGACGCCCTGGTGTTTGAAAATATGCAGTCGAAATGGGTGGGATTCCGGTCCGTAAATGATGATCACAACCTAAGGCTCCACTGTGATGGTTTTCCTTTTTTCGGTATCTGGTCGAAGCCTGGTGCACCTTTCGTTTGTCTGGAACCCTGGCATGGGCATGCGGATCATGTAGGATCTTCCGGTGAAATCTCCCGAAAACCCGCTATACTGCGGCTCGAACCGGGGCAGAATTTTCAATGCCGTTACGCCGTTGAGGTCCGGAACTACTGACACTGTCGAAATGAAACATCCCATCCTGCTTATTCTGGTTCTTTTTTTAATGGATGGGTTATCTGTTTTCGGACAGCCGGGTCCCATGATCCTGCACACCGAGAATGAAAAAGCAAGGGCGTATTTCATTCAGGCGATGGACATGCAGAAGATCCGACGATTCGATCTTGCCATTGAACATCTCAAGGACGCCATCAAAAAAGATGAAAAGTTTGAGGAAGCCTATTCGGCATTAATCAAAAATTACGAATTGTTCGGGTACAAAAAGCAGTTGGATATTCTGTACCAACAGATTCTCAAAAACCTTCCGGAAACACAACTGGCAGCCAAAGCCTATCTTTCCAATGCCGAAGCGCATTTTGAGTCTGGCAATTACACAGAGGCTGAAATCGAAATTGACAAAGCCGCCAAACTCGCTACCACCGATCTGGCTTTGAAAA
>DAIOVD010000115.1:0-3763 GCA_036759185.1 Catalimonadaceae bacterium
GTGAACTTCAGGAAATTCCATTTGGTTCCGGCTGCTTCCAACACTTCGAAGGTGTTGATTTTCAGTCGGTCGCAGATCATACTGATTTCATTCATCAACGCAATGTTGAGATCGCGTTGGGTGTTTTCGATGATCTTGGCTGCTTCGGCTACTTTGATGGAACTGGCTTTGTAAATACCGGCTTCCACGATACTGCCGTACACAGCGGAGATAAATTCAAGTGCTTCGGCATCATTTCCGGACACCACTTTGATGACATTTTTGAGGGTGTGTTCCTTATCTCCCGGATTGATCCGTTCGGGAGAAAAGCCCACTTTAAAATCTTTGCCCATGGAAAGTCCGGAAACCTGCTCCAGCAGTGGAACGCATTCTTCTTCGGTACAAGCTGGGTACGTGGTGCTTTCAAACACCACATAATCCCCCGGTTTCAGGGCCTTTCCTACTGTGATGGTAGCCGACAAAAGCGGACCAAGATCGGGCATAGTGTGCACATCAATTGGCGTAGGGACGGCGACAATATGGAAATTGGCTTTCTTTAAAAACGCCGGGTTGGCCGTAAATTCAATGTTGGCTCCTTCAAATTCGGACGGTGGAACCTCACCACTCGGATCTTCCCCATGCTGCATTTTCTCGATCCGTCCTTCGTGGATGTCGAAACCCACCACCGGGAATTTGCGGCTGAATGCCAGGGCAATCGGCAATCCGACATAGCCCAGACCGGTTACGGAAAGGATGGTGTTCTGAAGTGTCAAAGGAGTACTCATGGTGTTTTATCAGCGGCAGTCGGCCGAAGGGGTTGCAAAAAAAAGGAATTGCAGGCAAACGGTCATGCTTTTCTGAAAATGCCCGGCGCATAGGCACCATAAAAAAGAAACGGGATCACTGTTGTTACCTGAAGTGATCCCATTTCCGGCAAATGGAAAAGACGTGCCTTCTAAGGTTTTCCTGAAGGCATTCTGAGAAAATCAGAGATCAAAAGTCCGTGGCTCACCCATCAACTCCCTTCCGTTGAGGAACTTCTCTTTCAAATCGGCAATGCTCTTGATTGTCTCTGGTTTGAGTTCGGTACCGGTATAGGCAATGCCTGTTTCGACATGAAAGAGATAATCTCCGTGGGCTTCTTTGATGGCTTCAATGATGGACTTCCGTCGGTATTCTTCCCAGCTTTCGATCAGGGCAAGTCTCCAGTCTTCGTTGGCTTTCACCGGGAGCACCACTTTCAGATGATCCAGATGGGCAAGGATGGTGGATACTTTCGATGCCGGCGTTTCTTCTCCGTCTTCATCCTCATCATCACCGTGGTATTCCCTGTAATTGCGGTAGTTCTGAAGTGTTTCCCGATCATCAAACTTCTTGATAAATGCTTCGATAAAAGAGGGTTTTTCGGTAGGTGGAAAAGGTCGCATGTCAAATTCCTTTTCCGGAGGAAGTTCACCGCTGGCAATTTTGGCCTGTTTTTCGTCCAGCAGCTTTTTGTTCCAGGCCCTGACAAAGGCCATATAAGCATCTCCTCTTCTGTCGGGCAGGACTTTCAGGTTACCGCTGCCGGTATATTCACTATGAAACGTAAAATACGATCCCTCTGATTCGTGTACGTTGTTTTCTTCCATTTTTAGCGGGATCACAAAATTTTCTGAATCGTACCGGAACAGAAATTCCAGGTCAAACCCGGTGTGCTGTTCCACATAGGCAACCAGGCATTCTATGTCCTGCTCATCAATGGGTGGAATCCAGTCCAGCTCAAACACCTTCCCGGTTTGTTCCATAAAATCGAATGGCGTATTCATTCCGGGTAACTCAAATGAACCAGCCCCCCATTCTCTGCGGATGTCGATCATTTTTTTCTTCAGCACACAAGCAAAAGCATTCCGGGCAATGTTCTGCAAGGCAACAGCCGATTCATCCAGCCTTTTTTTATAGCTGTCTTTCATGCTCACCCACATGCCTTTGGATGTGGCATAATTCTGCAAAAAGAAATCATGGAACATCGAATTGTATGGTGCCAGAAATTCCTTTACCTCAGGATTGTCTTTGATGCGATTGTACGTTTCAACCCGAACTGCCTCTATCTGCTTCCGAAGTTCGATTTCTTCGTTGTGCCGTTCGGCCATGTCTTTCCCAATGGCAAACAGATCTTTTTTTTCCTCCTCTTCCATGGATTTATTGTTAAATGATGATGGTTATTTGATGGGCCGTTCCAAAATGAAACGGAGAACAAATCAAAAAAAAATGTTCAAAAAGCGGAAAGGAAAATCTCGAAAAAGAGGATTTTTTTCTCAGGAGCTGGTAAATAGTGCACCCCCAAAAGTCGGAAACCTCGCAAAAAAGGGAAGTTCTCCCCCCAAAATATATCTATTCCCCAAAAACAGATTTCGCCAGGATGTCGTCACGCTGGTACACATCCTTCCGGAAATGCAGCTCTCCGTTGGAGCCAACCCAGGAAGTGAGGTACACAATGTAAACCGGAACCACTGGTTTCACCGTAATTCCATAATCGGTCTTCGAATCCAGCATTTTGTCAATCCGCTCACCGGGCCAGATGGTATCGTTTCGTAAAATATAGCGGGCAAGTTCTTCCGCTTTCTCCACCCGGATACACCCATGGCTGAAGGCACGACGATTCGCATCAAACAGATATTTCTCGTTGGAATCGTGCAGGTAAATCCAGTATGAATTGGACAGATAAAACTTAAACCGACCCAGCGGATTGTCGGGTCCCGCTTTCTGGCGGATGTTAAACGGCATCCTCTTTTCGTACCGGTGCCAGTTGATGTGTCTTGTGTCCAGCAACGTATTTACTTCAAATGCTTCCATCTGGTGGCGGTCGAGATACTGACGGTCCTTTTTGAGACCGGGCAGCACTTCTTTATTCGCAATTCCGGGCGGCACTCCCCAGGATGGATTGAGAATGATCTGCGACAGATTCCCTTTGAAAATCTGTGTACGGCCTGCCATTTTTCCCACCACCACATTCGATTCCCAGGCCGGTTGCCCGTTTTCAAATACATGCAGTTTGTATTCCGGAATATTGACCACCAGAAAGTTACCTGCCAGAGTGTCTGGCAGCCAGCGAAGTCGCTCCAGATTCACCATCATCTGCCGGATCCGGTTTTTCAGCGGAACCCGCAATTCACGGACGGTGGCCTCATCGGGTTTACCTGTTTCCGGCAGACCCATCCGATGCTGAAACTGCGCCAGTGCCAGCCCAAACGATTCCGAATACACCGCACCGGAATCAGATTCAGTCCAGTCGTTTGTCAGCCGCAGGATTTTCTTTACCGCCAAAACCGACGAATCCAATTGCCCCGCCTTTGCCTTTAGAAACAGCGAATCAACCAGGGGCCAATGTCCGGACCGGTCCAGCGAAACATATGCCCGAACCTTTTCCTTCAGTCGCTGGTAATATGGATTGGCAGGTTCTTCAAGCCCGAACAACGTACCTTTCTGAAGGTGCGCATCGAGCAGAGCTTCGAAGTTTTTCTTCTTACGAGGAATGAACCAGTCCAGGGCTTTGGGATTTTTTACCTTTCCATGCAACTCCGATTCGGTGTACCGAAACCAGGCCAATGTGAGCCGGAGTTCCAGTTCGGTAAGCGTTTTGAGGTTAGGCGACCCGTCATCATCCACCACTTCCTGAAGGACGGAATCGAGCCGGGGATCGTACAGCGAACTGTCGGCAAAATCGTGCATGTAATTCTCCAGCTGGTTGTAAAAATTGGGTCCCGCTGGTCCGGGTTTTCCCTCCGAAATCCAGGCAAACTGA
>DAIOVD010000115.1:3863-7218 GCA_036759185.1 Catalimonadaceae bacterium
TTGGCCCGACCCGATAAAAGCCCGGACTGCTTTGGTAGGATTTCATTTTATTGGAGAATTGGGTAGCAATCTGCATACCGCTGTTTTTTCCATGCGCCACCCATGTGGAATACAGGAGTTTCCTTTCCTTCAGGTCGATCACAAAAAAGCGCTTTCGGTCAGATGGGAGCGAGAAATCCGCCACCGAAATCACCGGCTTTTTCAGTCCGTATTGTTGCACCCCACCCATCAGTTTCCGGAAGGTATTCAATGGAAGAACCTCCTGAAGCTGGCAATCGGCGTACAGGTATGCCAATGAATCAGACGGTATTTCCTGACGGACCAGCTTGATTGGTTCCGGCGAAAAGGTGGGTAAAAACCAGAAGATGAAAAGTAGATTGAGCATGTTGAGGTTTGAAAGTGTACAGTGGTGTTCGTCAATTATGGTGCCCCCTTATTGGTTTTGGTGAAATGAGGCAAGGAACGGCCGGCAGATCCGAAGATGGCAGACTTCCTGCCACCGTTCAGATATCGTTCCTTTTTCAACCACCTGAACGGAACATCCTCCTGAAAAATTGAAAAGAATGTCAATGGATGGAAAATCAAACACATTGGCTGAACAACTTTTCATCCGTGGAATTTTGCTATTGTTTTGGTGAATTCTGTAGCCGGGATTCCATGCTGAATCCTCAGATTTCGTTCTGGATTCAAACCGAACTGGCACAATTCAAACCGGCCTTCTTTCACTCAAAACCCATCCCTCCATGCAAATTCTATTCATCGGCGTTTTCCTTCTTGTTGTCATTCTGATTGTTGGCCGGATTCATTTTGCGAACGAGTTTTCCCGGCAAGTGAAATCGGTGTTCGCCGAAGCAGATCTCAATTCCTATCAAACCTTTGAGATTTCGCAGCTTGAAGGTTTGCCTCCCGTCGTTCAGCAATACTTTTTACATGTGTTGAAACCGGGACAGCCGTTGATCCGCTGCGCCAGACTCCGGCACAATGGTCAGTTTAAACCCGGCTTGAAAAAGAGCTGGGGCGACATTGAAGGAGAACAATATTTCAGCACCATTCGCCCGGCTTACATCTGGAAGGGCGACACCAACCTGTTTTCGGCCAGAGACTTTTACATCGGCGGAAAAGGTGGATTGATCGTGACGATTCTGAGCCTTTTCAATGTGCTGAATGCCAAAGGAAAGGCATTTGATCAGGGTGAACTCCTTCGCTGGCTGATGGAAAACATCTGGTTTCCGACCAACCTTTTACCGGGTGAAAACATGGCATGGACTTCCATCCTACCCACTAAGGCGAGACTTAGTTTTGAACACCTGGGTCTGTCGCTCTACCTGGATTGTACTTTCAATGAGGCCCACGAAATCATCGAAATGGAAACCAAACGAAACATGGACGAAACCCGCATGGAAACCTGGATCGGGCGGCCTGCTGCTTACAAAGTAATGAATGGCGTCCGGATTCCGACCGATGTGGAAGTGCTGTGGCGATTACCGGAAGGAGACCTCAGTTATGCCCGGTTTCATGTGCTTCAGCTGGAGTACAACATTGCAGCTCAGTATTGAAGATGACCATCCGTTTCGGTGCTCCAAAATTGAAAAGTTATAGAACAAATTCCTGTTTTTCTGTAAGACAACAGCGGAAGGCTTTGTCCTGCTTTGCATGGTGAAGCTCGTTTGGTTTCATCCTCAACCTATGAACAAAACCATCAAAAGTACTTTGACCGAAGAACATGCCGGTGGTGTGGTTCCGTTTTCATGGAAACGGACTGAAAGGGTCGGTGTCATTGTTGAGGAATTTACCCGGTAACACGCATTATTTTCCTGAACTGAATTGTGGTACTGAGAAAGTCGAAAGCGGATTTCCTTTTCAAAATGTTTGGAATCCGCCAGCCATCCGCCAGCCACAACCCAACTGAAAAAGCACCATGCCAACCAAAAACATCGAAACCGTCCTGCTTATTGTCGCCCACCCAGATGACGAAACCCTCTGGGCCGGGGGAGCCATTCTCCTTCATCCGGAATGGAAGTGCTTTGTGATTTCCACCTGCCGGGGAGGTGATGCCGAAAGAGCCCACCGGTTCAGAAAGGCATTGGAAATTTTGAAGGCAGACGGCGCCATGGCCGATCTCGACGACGGTCCGGACCAAATCCCTTTATCTCCGCAGGAACTGGAATCCACCATTCTGGATCTGCTGCCTTCAACGCCATTTGATCTTTTAATCACACATCATCCAAAAGGCGAATACACCCATCACCTTCGTCACGAAGAAGTGAGCAAGGCGGTTGTGGATCTTTGGAATGAGGGGAAGATTGCCGCACGGAACCTCTGGACATTTGCCTACCAGGATGCAGACGGTGCGTATTTTCCGGAAGCCATGAAAGACGCCGGTATATTAATCCTGCTCCCACTGGAAATATGGAATCAGAAGTACCAGATCATAACCCAAACCTATGGCTTTGCGGCCGTAAGCTGGGAAGCCAAAGCTTGTCCGAAAACAGAGGCCTTTAACCAGATACACAAGGCGAAACCTTTCGAAATCACCACATTCTAACCGAACAAACATGAAAGTACTGGTATTATACGATTATCCACCATCTCCTGGAGGCCTGGCCACACAAGGCGATTTACTCTACAGAGGTTTACTCGATTTGGGTGTAGATGTGCATGCGGCGCACTTTGAGTCGGGACAGGAAAAAGAATGGTATTACCGCTGGTTCAGGCCCGATGTGGTGGTGGGAATCGGATACTGGGGCCACACACCTTCCTTGATTCTGCACCCTCAGCATCATGGGATTCAGGCGGTTCCATGGCTGGTTGCCGATGGATACATTGCCAATTACCAGGAAACACTGAATGCCTTACCTCTCATTCTGGTCACTTCGAATTGGGTGAAAGAAATGTATGTGCGGGACGGAATCCATGGCGACAAAATCCAGGTATTGCCCGTGGGTTGCGACACCGATTCGTTTCATCCGTTTGAGAAAAACGATCCCAAAATCCAGGCGGTTCGGGGATCGCTGGGTGTTTCTCCGGAAGAACTTATGATCCTCACCATTGGAGGTGATGCGGCTTCGAAGGGAGCCCAGGAAGTGATGCAGGCACTGGCCAGTCTGGATGGCAACATTCCCGACTGGAAATACATCTGCAAAGTCTGGCCACAACCTCGCACCAGTATGCAGAATTCGGCCGATCAGCAAATGGCCATCGATCTGGGAATTGAGAAAAAAGTGATCTACACCACCAACACCATTTCCCGGAATTTCATTCCCTATCTGATTGGTTCCTGTGACATTTATGCGGCTCCATCCCGGCTCGAGGGATTTGGCATGCCGCAGGTTGAAGCGGGTGCCTGTGAGAAACC
>DAIOVD010000115.1:7318-13539 GCA_036759185.1 Catalimonadaceae bacterium
GCGAAGAAATTCATGGCCATTATGGAAGACGTTTTCGGATTCCAATAAACCCATCTCAACATGACAACTGAACAAAAACTGGTCATTGAAGCCGCACAGCATTCGGCACTACAGGTATTGCTGCATAATATGGTGGGTCCGTTTGAAGGACTGCCCCGCACCGCAGGATGGGGATACCCCGAACCCTACACCCGCGATCTGATGTTTTCCATTCTGGGCATTGCGGTGTCCGGCCACCAGGAACTGGTCGCCAGCATCCGGATTGTGCTCGAGACACTGGCCAAAAACCAGAGTCCGCATGGCCACATTTGTTCGCTGGTGCACGATTCAGAAGACCGTGGTTCGAGCGACACCACGCCTTTGTTTCTGGTGGGTGTGGGTATTTTCCGGAAGCTGGTTTGCGAACCACATTTTCTGGAAGAAGCCGTGGCCAAAGCCCTTCTCTGGATGGAATACCAAAGTCCTTCCGACCGCTTTCTGGTGGCACAGCAACCCACCAGCGACTGGCGTGACGAGCAATGGGTTATCGGGTACGGACTATTTGTAAATACGCTGGTCTACTCCTACCTCAAACTGTTGGGGCATGACGACCGGGCCCGGAAAGTGAAACATGAAATGGGCCGGTTTACCATTACCCAGGGCCACATCAACCACCATGTGCATGAAGGACTGGCGATGAAAGACAAGCCGTATTATGCCTTCTGGTCGTACAAAATTTACAGCAGTGAACGGTTCGACTTGCTGGGGAATAGTCTGGCGATTCTGTCCGGCATCGCCTCACCGTCACGGGCCACGGAAATGGTGACCTGGATTGAAGCTGAGTGTGCCGTCATGCAGAAGCGGGGTGACCTGGCGTTGGACCTTCCCCCCAATTTCTTTCCCTACACCAACCCCGACGATCCGGACTGGCATTCCAGGTATAAGGAATTTAATATGCCCGGCGATTACCACAACGGCGGCATCTGGCCCTTTATTTGTGGATTTTATGTAGCGGCACTGGTGGCAGCCAAACGGTTTGACCTGGCCGAAGAAAAGCTGATTGCCCTCACGCAGGTCATGAAACTCAGCACCGACAGCAGCCTGCTTTTCGGCAGCAACGAGTGGATCAAAGCCCAGACAGGAATGCCCATGGGCCAGAACTGGCAAACCTGGAGTGCGGCGATGTATCTGTACGCCGCCCGCTGTGTGGAAGAAGGCAGCACGCCTTTTTTTGAAGAGATGAGGGGGTGATGGGATGATGAAAGGAGTTCTGGAATGAGAATAAATCAATACCACCCACCTTCTGAATTCCGGAGACAATTGTATAATACTATGTGGCAATACTATAAGTAACCCTGGGTAAAAGGAACCTAACTTGTGGACCTATCATTTGCCACCGCACTCTACCTCCATGTCAGGATCACTACCAGGGATTACTTTCCTTTTGTTGTTTGTTTTATTTCAGGCCTGCAGCCCCAAATACTATGTGCCAAATGTTCAGAATGTACCCATGATTACCCAAAAGGGCCAATTCAATGGAAGCGTGGCGGGAAATGACCATCAGTTTGATTTGCAAGGGGCATATGGATTGAGCAGGAATGCAGCCCTTCAAATAAACAGTGCATGGTATATGCCCAACAACAATGGAGACGGAGATGGGTCGGGCGGATTGCTGGAGGCAGGAGTTGGCTATTTCCGAAATCCGGAAACATGGTTTATGTGGGATGTATATGGTTTGTTGGGCCTGGGTGCAATGAAAAACGAATTTCCGGCTTCAGCGGCTGAATACCCGGGAACAACGGGTAAGATTTCGGCCAACCTTATTCGGGCGGGCATTCAACCCAGCCTGAATCTGTACAGCAAATATTTTTCGGTGAGTTTATCATCCCGGGTGGTTGGGCTGCAATACACCAACATCAGGGGGGACCTTATTTTTTCGAGTGAAAACCAACCACAATACCTGCGAAACAATCAGACCCAACTTCTGGTAGAACCGGCTCTGACTCTAAGAGCCGGTATTAAAAAACTAAAAATCCAATTGCAGATACTCAGGAGTATAAATGTATTCGATGAAGGATTCAGGCAAGACAAAGCATTGCTTTCCATTGGGTTGAACTTCAATTTTGCAAAGGGTTAGGCCCTCCAGCCTGCTTTTCTGCCAGAAGGAACTGAAACCCAAATACCCGGATCCTTATTATTGGGGTGCGTTTGTGATGATAGAGGAATAATGGAGTTGCCCCTTTTGGGCTGGTCACCTGCAACATCTTTACGTCCGAAAATAATTCCTCCTGATGTTCCAGATATCCGATCCGAAACGCAAATGATGAGGATTTGTAATCTTCATTGGCAGCCTCCCACTTTCTGTCTTCTAACCAATCCGCGAACCGGGAGATTCGCACACGCCAGGACGAAGAGATTTGGCTGATTCAAGTATTCACCCAAATCTCGGTAACCAGAGCCGAATCAACCCACAGTCGGTTGCCTTTCACACCTCCTTCCCTTCTGCAAAAATAAACTCAGGTGAAATGTCGTAATCCCAAACTGTCAGGCCATAGACGGGATCGTCGGTGTGGATGATGGAAGGCCA
Source organism: Catalimonadaceae bacterium (assembly GCA_036759185.1). Classification (GTDB taxonomy): domain Bacteria; phylum Bacteroidota; class Bacteroidia; order Cytophagales; family Flexibacteraceae; genus CAMDMI01. The sequence continues at coordinate 9,885 of DAIOVD010000115.1, forward strand.
TAGGACTTCTCCCATTTCACCTACTCTTGCCTGGTTAAAAACGCTGGCTTCCCAAAGTTTCTCGATTCCTTTCAAATGTTTGTGGTTTTGTACCAATGGGGAAACATCCAGCCATTTAACCGCACCCGTTGCAAATGTACATTTCAGGATCATGGGCGACTGGCATTCGACTGAGACAACTTTGAGCATCAGATCAGAGGGTTGATTTTATGAAAGTCCTTTGTATTCCACATTTTCAGAAGTTCTTCTTTGTGGATTTCTGCCCAGGCCTGAACCAGTTTTGATTTGCCAATCGGGAAATCCCCATTCAAAAGACCACCATTTTCAATCAGAAAATTCGCTTCAAACTCACTGTACTTCGCCTTAAAATGAGGTGGAACATGATCATTAAAAAACATGTAAATGATGACTCCGTAAAATCTTGAGATCTCTGGCATAACGGCTTAGTTCAGACAAAAATAGTATAATTCGGCAAAAGGGTAGCAATGCTACGTCTAATTGCTTTTTAGAAGCCACCCATACCTGCCTTCATGTTCCTACCTTACTCTTGCAACTCAATTCGACATCTTCCTGTCCTGCGATTGCCTCTTCATTTCACATATTATTCCTCTTTCAATGTCTTGACCAGGCTTGTCGAATGATTCTTCATCTCCTTCAGCCGGACGGTATAAAATACCACCAAAATCTGTTTTGATACCTTTGCCAAAGGCCACAAATTAAACCCGAAAGGAGTGGCTCACTTTGCTCCGGACTTCGCACTTGGCCTCAGTCTCCTTGTAAATGACAAGCTTTGAGGTATTCCAACCTCAAAAATCCTCCTCACCTAACCTTCACCACCTTCCTTGTCAAAATATCCTCTCCCTGCCTGTGTGTATCGAAATCCAAAAAATACACGGCCGGAGGAAGGGTTTCGACATCCACTTTGGTGTAGGCAGACAGGAGCTTTCCGGATAAAAGCTTCCGGCCAGGGACATCGTATAGTGTGTAATCGGTGCCCAGGTGTTCATGGTCTGATCTGATGTAAAAATAAGACGAAACGGGGTTCGGGAAGGGTAAAAAATAGGGAGGATTGCCGGTTGTATCCGGTTGAGTATGATCCGGAAGAGTCTTTATTTTGTCGCCCAGTTTCATCACAAAAATGGAAGAGTTGCTAAACCCGGTACTCATCAAATAGGAACGAGGACCTGGATCAAAATCGACTGTCTTTTCAAAATGGCCAGTGATGTACACATTTCCACGCTGGTCAAGAGCGATGGCAGAGCCTCCATCGTACCAGGTGCCTCCAATACCCCTTGCCCACAAAAGGTCTCCGTTTGGCTTCAATCCCAGGCAGTACATATCTGCTTTGCCTGCATTTGTCAGATTGAAAACGTCAGGACCCGGATCAAAGTCAACTGTGTTTGTGAAATTTCCTGTCGTATAAATATTCCCTTCTTCATCAAGGGTTATGGAAGCACTAAAATCGCCATCACTTCCCCCAACCGATCTGGCCCAAATCGCTTGGCCGGAAGAATCGATTTTGAGAATGAAAACATCGGCATCCCCTTTAGACGTAATCGTTACGGTATCCACACCTGAATCAAAAACGACAGAACCATAAAAGAACCCTGTTACATACAGATTGTTCTTATTATCGGCTACAACCGGACATCGATAGTCCGTGTTATGATGATGAATCTGGAGTTTTTTTACCCAATCAAACCGACCGTCTGAATGCAACTTCAAAATACAATGGCTGATGGAGTCTACTGCGTTGAGGATACCACCTGAGCCATTTGGATTAAAATCAACGGTCTTGCCGAAACAGCCGCTCACATAAATATCTCCTTTCGGTTCAGTCGAAATATGGAATCCCTTATCATCAGCTGGTCCCCCAATTTGCTTTGTCCAGATTGAGTTGCCATCCGGATCCAATTTTACGATGAAAATGTCGAACAAGCCCGCTGAAACGGAATTGGAAACTCCTGGGCCCACATCCAGATCAACTGTTCCATTAAAGCAACCCGTGATGCAGGGATATCCTACTTCATCAATGGCGATGGAATTTACCCGTTCATATCTACTTCCATTGATGGATTTCACCCATTCAAATGCACCATCCGGATTGAGTTTTATTACGAAGGCATCCCAGTTTCCCAGACAAGGCAATACGGACGTTCCGGGTCCTGGATCAAAATCCACTGGACCCAGATAATAGCCTGCTGTGTAAATATTTCCTGATTTGTCGAGTGCAATGGACTGTGGCAAAACACTTCCATACCCACCCCCATTAAAATTACCCAGTGTGATAACCCAAACCAGGTTGCCATTCGAATCCAGTTTTTGAATAAACAAATCATCAACACTTTGTGCTTCTATTAAGTGCTCACCAGGTCCGGGATCAAAATCTCCGATGCCATCAAAAACGCCGGTTGTAAATACATTGCCAGAAGAGTCTGTGGCAATTGAGGTAGACTCCTCTCCATATAATCCACCAATGCTACCCGCCCATTGAAAATTTTGAGAGAATGCTGGATAACTCAATATAAGGGATAGAAAAACGCAGAATATCTGTTTCATAGCTGTTTAAGCGAATGCCCCTGAATGGTTTATTAATTGTCAGGTCATCGCTCCAATTTCAAAAGTACATTTCTTTTTTACACGCAAAGAATCCGGCCTGCGCAAGACTTTTACTTTTTTTATGGTGATAACCGGACTTTAGAATACCTGTTTCACCTGAAATCAATTGGATTTGAAACCCGAAATTGATGGAGGCCAGTCAGAGAACCTGTAGGAAAAACTCCATTTCATCAAAAGTAGTTCTGTCTCCAATGAACTGTTTCGCAATTTTGAAGAGTCCCGAAAAACAGGACCGGGTCTACATCTTTTTCAAAGTCAAGAGACCACTGCCTTCATCCTTCGGCGAGGAGTTTCAATCTCTCACATGTTACCCCGTGCTCACCACCGACCCTTTCATCGCCAGGGTCAGGAAAAAGGACACCACCAGAAACAAAAGCAAAGCCAGCCAAACCAGATTGGGTTCCGTCTCAAACATCCAGATTCCGGGAATGGCGGTAAGTGCCAGTCGGACTTGTTCTCTATTTCGGAAAAAGGATGGGGTGATCCGGTTCAAGGACTGGGTGGCCAATACCATGCCGGTGATGGAGAAAAGGGCCATCGAAAGAAAGACCCACCCCGGCAGAAAATCCTGAAAGGCCAGCAATAAAATGACGGTGACAGCCCCGCCCGCCATTTGCAACCAGCAATAGGAAAACGAACCCGTCCGTTTGTTGAGCGGCAAACCAGATTCGGAATTTCGCCCTGCCACCGAATTTTTCGCAATCCAGGACGGAGCAAAGAACAAATAGCCCAGTTTCGATTTCCAGCCGGAGCTGGTTTTCACGTTGTCCCAGATCAGTTGGTACTGGTAGAAAATGGCGCTCCAGGGATTCTTGTCCTCATAACCGGAGTTTGTAAGTCCGTACACCACAGGTTCGGTTTCCTTCTGGTACGTTCCGAAAAGGCGATCCCAGAAAGAAAAGGTGGAGCCGAAGTTTTTGTCCAGATACAAGTCGTTTTTTCCGTGGTGCACCCTGTGAAGAGATGGGGTAATGAAAATCTTCTCAATGAAACCCAACCTGGGAACCCATTGGGTGTGTTGCAGAAAATCAAACAG
>DAIOVD010000116.1:0-13340 GCA_036759185.1 Catalimonadaceae bacterium
ACCACTTTGACCAAGCGGATGGCGGAAGAACTGTCCTTGTTTTTCGATCGTGTCAATGTGAAATGCCGTTACATCCACTCCGAAGTAAAAACGCTGGATCGGGTTGAAATCCTGCGTGATCTCCGGATGGGCGTGTTTGATGTATTGGTCGGAGTGAACCTTTTGCGGGAAGGTCTGGATTTGCCCGAGGTGTCGCTGGTGGCCATTATGGATGCCGATAAAGAAGGATTTCTGAGGGATGGCCGTTCATTGATTCAAACGATCGGACGGGCTGCACGGAATGATAAAGGTATGGTGATCATGTACGCCGATAGGGTTACGGACTCCATGGAAAAAGCCATTTCCGAAACAAACCGCCGCCGCAGTGTGCAGATGGAATACAATGAAAAACATGGTATTACGCCGAAAACCGTGTTGAAAAGTCATGATGCCATCATGCAGCAAACCAAAGTGGCAGACAGCAAGAAGGGTAGGGATTTCGAACGCAAATATTATGTGGAACCGGAAGAAATTTCTGTGGCTGCCGATCCGGTGACGAGCATGATGAGCAAAGAGGAAATCAAAAAGCTGGCCGACCGAACCAAAAAAGCCATGGAAAAAGCGGCCAAAGAGCTTGATTTTATGGAAGCCGCCAAACTAAGGGATGAGTTAAAAGCTTTGCAGGCATTGATTTAATCATATTTGTTCGAAGGAACTTCTTCGTCAGAAGCACTCCCCGGTAAATCCTTATTTATTAGGCTGAATTATTAATTTTTACAAGGAATTGCTTCCTTCCTGTAACGAAAAAACTCTAATTTGCGCCTCTTTTGAACACACTTCGGGGATAATATTCCATGATTGATTTTTTGCACGGCACAATAAAACAGGTTGAACCCACGTTCATGGTCCTTGCCGTTGGCGGAATTGGTTTTACCATGCGAATTTCCCTTACCAGTTATTCCGGCTTTAAAGACACCAGAGAGCCGGTGGTTGTTCATACCTATCTCCATTACAGTCAGACAGATGGAATGTCACTGTTCGGGTTTTGCTCAGCCAGTGAACGTACCTTGTTTCTTCATCTGATTTCGGTAAACGGTGTCGGTCCGGGCACAGCATTGGTGGCGTTAAGTTCTGCTCTTCCGGACCAGCTGATGCAGGCCATTGCAAGAGAAGACGTTAAAGCGATTCAGGCATTGAAAGGGATCGGTCCGAAAACAGCTCAACGCGTCATTCTGGAACTGAAGGACAAAATCCGGAAAGAGCTGCAGAATGAAGGTACACCATTTGCAGGTGGTTCATCCAAACCATCGGCTTCAACCGGTTTGGAAGATGCACTCTCTGCGCTTGTCACTCTGGGGATACCAAAAGCCACCGCCGAAAAATCGCTGGAAAGTATTGTAAAACAGGCCGATAAAACTTACACAACCGAAGAACTGATCCGATTGGTGCTTCAACGGAGCCATTAATTCTTTTGATTTGAAACATGAACATTTCTCTTTACCCTGAAAAACTCTTCAATAAGATCGCCTCGTTTACTGAAAATCAAAGCTTTGAGCGGGAAGTGGACAAATTGTTTCCTGTTTATCCATCCCATATATCCTGATCATATCCCCGAAATATCCCGTTGATTTTGTTCCAGGCCAGATTTAACAGACACCTACAGCCCTTACGGAAATTCCTTGCCGGAGTTTTCTGTCTGCTTTGCATTGGGTTGTCGGCTCAGGCTCAGGGACTTCTCGATGATGACGACAGCACCAAAACAAAAGACTACAAACCAAGCGTCAAACCAAAGCTCAACTACAGCGATCGCTTAGGAGACCCTTTTTCCAACCCACCAAGTCGGTCGCCTCTGTACCTCGAAGACCCGACCAATATCAAAACCAGGGTAGAAGTCGATTCTCAGTCCAGAACCTACACCATTTATGAGCAGGTTGGGACCCTCGATTACCGTCCGGTCTCATCTATGACCTTCGAGCAGTACGACAAGTACATGGAGAAAAAACTCCAGAAGAGTTACATGAAGGCAAAGTCAGAAGGAAAGGATGGAGAAAGCTCGACCACCGGCCGTTCCCTGATTCCCAAGATTTACCTCAGTCCGATGTTTGACCGGATTTTTGGAGGGAACTATATCGATATCCGGCCGAATGGTTCTGTTATGCTGGACTTTGGCGGTCAGTATCAGAAAATTGCCAATCCCAACGTGCCCATCCGGCAGCAGAGCTTCGGAAACTTCCAGTTTGACCAGCAGATCAACGTATCTGTCCAGGGAAAAATCGGGGAGAAGATGAAGATGAACATCAACTACGACACCAAGGCCGCTTTCGATTTCGATAACCAGATTAAACTGGATTATACCGGAAAGGACCACGAAATTATCCAGCGACTGGAGGCAGGAAATGTCAGCATGCCATTGAGTTCAACCCTGATCACAGGTGCTCAAAACTTGTTTGGGGTAAAAACCACGATGCAGTTTGGAAAACTCAAGGTGACGTCAGTGGCATCCAATCAACGGGGTAAAGCCAACCGACTGAAGCTGAAAGGCGGTGTTTCCCAGCGGGAATTTCTGGTGGCCTGTAACCAGTATGAAGCCAATAAGCACTTTTTTCTTAGTCAGGAATTCCGCAACAACTACGAGAAAGCGCTGAAAACCATTCCTCAGATCACGTCAGGAATCAACATCACCAGGGTTGAAGTGTATGTCACCAATCGTGCCGGGAATACACAGAGTCTTCGGAATGTTCTGCCTCTGATCGATCTGGGTGAAGCCAATCCAACCAAGGCGTCCTGGAAGAAAGGTGGTGTAGGCCTTCGCGAGCCATCGGACAACAAAAACAACAACCTGTACAGCGCAATCATTGCTCAGGGACAAAATATTCTGGGTGGTGACAACACCAAGGCCAGTCTGGAAGCATTGGGTATGCAGCGAAGTTCAGACTATGAATTTCTGAAAGGGGCAAGAAAACTGATCCTTGACCGTGACTTTAAAGTCCAAAAACAACTCGGATACATATCCCTCAATTTCGCATTGCGTGACGATGAGGTTTTGGGTGTCGCATATGAATACAGTTACAACGGGATCATCCATAAAGTAGGAGAGCTTCAGGAAGATTATTCCGGAAGAACAGAATCGGAAGTGGTGGTTTTGAAACTGATACGTCCCGCAGTGATCAATACGAAACTTCCGACATGGAACCTTCAGATGAAAAACATCTACAATCTGGGAACGTCTCAGATTGGATCCAATAACTTCCAGCTTCGGGTCATTTACAGGGATGATGCCACAGGTGTGGATAATCCATCTATGCCGACTGGATCCGGTAAAAATCTACAGGACAAGCCACTGGTTCAGGTGTTTAATCTGGACCGACTCAATCCGGCTGGCGAACTTCAGCCAGACGGAAACTTTGACTTTGTTGAGGATGTGACCATCGACTCCAAAAACGGACGGATCATTTTTCCGGTTCTGGAGCCATTCGGGGCTACACTTGAGAAGCAGTTTGTGTTACCGGAAGAAATTCAGAACGCCGACAAATATGTGTTTAAGGACTTATATAGTCTCACTCAGGCTGATGCCCTCCAGGCTGCCAACAAAGCTAAATTCTATATCAAAGGAAGGATGGAAGGTGCCTCCTCCTCTGAGTTCAGTCTGCCTGGTGTGAACATTGCGAAGGGTTCTGTGAAAATTTATTCCGGAGGATCCACATTGCTGACTCCCGAGACCGACTATACCGTTGATGAAGGGTTGGGTCGTGTGAAAATTTTAAATACTGGTCTGCTTACCTCAGGGCAGGACCTTGAGGTGGAATTCGAACAGGCAGATTTGTTCTCGTTTCAACAACGGTCCTTTTTTGGTTCCCGGTTTGATTACGCCTATTCTAAAAACATCAACTTCGGTGGTACTTTCCTTTACCTGAACGAGCGACCCATCATTCGCCGTGTACAGGTCGGAAATGAACCTTCACAGAATGTGATGGTGGGTCTGGATGCCAACTATAAATCCGACAGCCGGTTACTCACCAAAATAGTGGATGCCATTCCACTGATTCAGACAAAAGAAATATCCACCATTACTGCAACCGCTGAATACGCTCATCTTTTTCCAGGAACCAACAAATTCGTCGATGCCACCGGTAAAGGGATTTCGTATCTGGATGATTTTGAAGGAGTCCGGACGCCGTATTCCATGGGGGGGCAGGCCACAAGGTGGAAATTGCCTTCTGTTCCGGCAGGTTTTGAAGGGAATGGATACAGGTTATCTGATACGCTCACCTGGAAAACTCTCAATTTCCGTCGGGCTAAAACGGCCTGGTATATCATCGACAATCTGTTTTACCGTGCCAGTGGTAGTGTAAAACCTGGAAATATCGGACCGGAAGATGTGAAATTGCATTATGTCAGAGCGGTTGGTCCACAGGAAGTGCAAAGAGGAAAGGACCTGAATGCGGTGAACCTGAACGAAACCGTATTTGATATAGCCTATTATCCGTCAGAGCGTGGCCAGTACAATTACAATCCCGACCTAAATCCGGACGGTACCTTGAAAAACCCAAGACAGAACTGGGGCGGTGTGATGCGGTCCATCAATACGGACACTGATTTTGATGCAGCCAATATTGAATATGTTGAGTTCTGGATGATGGATCCATTCATCACTGGTCCACTGGGTGCCATCGGTGGTAAACAATACGAAAGCGGGACCGGAACACGGGAAGGAACTGTTACACTCGATCTGGGAAATATTTCAGAAGATGTTTTGCGGGATAGTAAGCTTTCATTTGAACAGGGCCTTCCAACCAGGGGTGGCGATCAGGCGGAGGCAGATGTGGACAAAACGCCGTTTGGAAAAGTCGGCCGTGGGCAAATTATCCAGTATGCGTTTGAAAATGATCCTGCATCCCGTCCGGTTCAGGATGTGGGGCTTGATGGATTGACCAACACAGAAGAAACCGGCCGTTTTGATTATGTGAACAAAGTAAAGCAACAGGTTCCGGATCTGTTACCTGATGCTGAGGCGAAAATATCATCAGATCCTGCAGCCGATGACTTCCGTTATTTTCTGGATGCCTCATACGACAATGAGGATGCCAAGATTCTGGAGCGATACAAGAATTTTAACAACCTTCAGGGCAATTCTCCTACAGGTGGCAATGCGGCTTTCACACCGAGCTACACCAATCAGCCGGATATGGAGGATATCAATCAGGATAATACCCTCAGCGATCTGGATGCATATTACAGCTACAACATCAACCTTCGGGAAAACGAAATGGAGGTGGGTAAGAATTACATTATTGATAAAATTACCGGAACTGGTTATAACTGGTATCTCTTCCGGATTCCGATTAAGGACCAGACGCATCCCAATTTTGGCGGTGTAACCGGGAATATTTCAGATTATAAAACACTCCGTTTCATGCGGATGCGGATGAGCGGAATGAGCGACCCCGTCGTTTTGCGTTTGGTTCAGTTTCAATATGTGGGTAGCCAGTGGCGTCCTTATCCTAAGCGTTTGACAAACGACGGAGTCTTTACTGATAATGAAGACAAAGGAGCATTGCGGATCGGTACCGTAAACATCGAAGAAAACAGTTCTGAGGTGCCGGGACAAAAAACACCCTATGTAACACCTCCAAAAGCCCAGGCCCGTGATCGTGATATTACTTCAGGTGTGAACCGCAGGCTGAACGAGCAATCGTTGCAGTTGTGTGCTGATAACCTGGCAGATGGTGATGCGAAAGCAGCATTTAAGAACGTGACCTTTGACTTCCTGAACTACAAGCGTTTGCAAATGTTTGTTCATGCAGAGGCGCCGTTGAACAGTAATACGAAAGACAACGAGACCCAACTGTTTGTTCGGTTGGGAACCGATTTCAATGAAAACTTTTACGAAGTCACCATCCCTCTGAAACTGACGCCATTGGGTACACCTTCAACGCGTCCGGATGATATTTGGCCTTCTATCAATGAGCTCAATCTGGCTTTTGAAGATCTGATCAAAGCAAAGCTGGAACGTAATTCCAGTGGAGTAAGCTTTCAAACCAGGTATAAGTACTCAGTGCCGATTCTGAACGGAGAGCAACGTTCGGAAATTTATGTTGTTGGTAACCCGGATTTGAATTCGGTTGTTACGATCATGACAGGAATCCGGAATCCAAGTAACATTCCGGGAAATGATGGTTTCGCCAAGTCCGTCTGTTTATGGCTGGATGAACTTCGGGTTACCGATTATGATAAAAATGCTGGCTGGGCAACCACCGGCAGGGTCAACCTGAAACTGGCCGATTTTGCTGTTGTGAACCTGAGCGGTAAATATTCTACTCCCGGATTCGGTTCCATCGAGCAAAAGATTTCAGAACGCAGCCGGGAAACATTTGCCACCTTTAATATTTCGTCGAATGTGGTGATGGATAAGTTCCTTCCAAAGAAACTGGGCATCAAGATCCCGATGTTCGTTTCGTATGAAAATACCACCATCACACCCAAATTTGATCCTTTGAATCCGGATGTAAAGGTTGATCTGATCAAACAGGAAGGAAAATACGCAAATTACAACCGGCTCATTCAGGATCGAACGGAAAAGAAAGCCATCAATTTTACCAATGTATCCAAGGTAAAAACGGGGCAAGGTGCCAAATCACATATCTGGGATATTGAGAACCTGAATTTCACCTATTCCCGTTCAGAGATCAACCGGTCCAATGTGAACGTGCAATCCTATCGTTCTGTCAATACAATTTATGGGGCAGGGTATAGTTTTACCTCTACTGCCACTCCGATTGAGCCATTTAAGAATGTGAAGTTCATCAGCTCGAAATACCTCAAATTTATCAAGGACATCAATTTCAGCTATCTTCCGTCCAATATCACCATTCGGGGAGACCTGAACCGAACATTCACCAAGACCCAATTACGTGGCTCAGATGTGTTCAGTTCGTACCTGCCTCCCGGCTTGCTGAACTACGAGAAGAGTTTCTTTTTCAACCGGAATTATGGTGTCCGCTATTCACCATTCAAAAGTGTGACCTTCGATTACACAGCCAATGTCTCGGCTTTGGTGGATGAACCAATCGGAGAAATTGACAACACCGAATTGAGACCAGGTTTCACCAAAAAAGACTCCGTTTACAAAAACCTGAAAAAAGGGGGACGGATGAAGAAGTTTGATCAGAATGTTCGGGTGGGGTATCGCCTTCCGCTTGATAAGTTCCCTATTCTTGACTGGACATCCGCCGATGCAGCCTATTCAGCTACTTATTTGTGGACGGCAGCGCCACTAGGTCTGAGCGATGATTCCTCCCGTTTCCTTGGGAACAAAGTCGAGAATTCGAGGGAGATGTCGGTGAATGGTCGTTTTGATTTTGTGAAACTTTACAATAAAGTGAAGTGGCTTAATGACATCAACAACCCAAAGCCCAAACCAAAGAAGCCATCGAAAATTGATCCGAAAGCCAAAACGCCGGATAAAAAAGCACCACCTGAAAAGAAGCCGATAAAGAAGACAAAAGCACAACTGGCTAAAGAAAAGAAAGCGGCCAAACTGAAGGAAGCTCTTGAAAAAGCGAAGGAAGACAGTCTCAAAAAGGCAGGAGTGAAAATCACTCCTCTCAAAGATTCCAAAGAAAAACCAAAAGAAGATACAGCCAAAAAGAAACCGGCTGAACTGAAGGTGTTGAAAGCGTTGGTTCGGGCAGTGATGTCGGTCCGGAATGTGAACTTTTCAGTGACTCAGACCGAAAATACAGTGCTTCCCGGATTTACACAGACCATCGACTACCTTGGAATAAACAGCACCAACAATGCACCAGGCTGGCCATTTATTCTGGGAGACCAGGATCCGAACATACGGGTGACAGCTGGTAAAAACGGATGGCTGTCTACCAGTCCGGAACAAAATCAGCTGTTTACGCAAAGCCGGACGATCAATATGACGGCACGTGCAACCATTGAACCGTTCAAGGATTTCCGGATTCAGCTGGATGTGAAGCGTTCGGAAACCGACACCTATAATGAAAATTACCGGACCGATATTGATACTGCGGGTCGCCTGATCCGTGGAGCAGATGGTAAGGCTATTTACGTATCTCAGACTCCAAACCGTTTGGGTACCTATTCCATTTCAATGGTGGCAATCAACACAGCGTTCACAAACAACGATGCCAATAACCGAAACCGTTCGCCTGAATTCAACACGTTCCAAAGCAATCTGGATGTTGTTCAGGAACGGTTATACTACACGAGTGATATCAAAAAAGGAGGTCCGGATGCGCTTTTCAAGAAAACCGGACAAAATGTTCTGATCCCATCGTTTATTTCCGCCTACACTGGAGTGGATGCTAAAAGTGTAGCTCTGACTGCTTTTCCGAGGATTCCTCTACCAAACTGGCGCCTGGATTACGGTGGCCTCACGAAGATTCCGGCTTTGGCTGAAAAGTTCTCCAGTATCAATCTGACCCACGGTTATACCTGTACGTATTCAGTGGATCAGTTTTCGAGTTCACTTCAGTATGGAAGCGGAGATCGTTTGCTTCTTTCCAGAAACCGGGATGTAAAGTCAACCATTGAGTCAGACTCAGGAGGCTTGCTGCCTGCCTACAACATCAACCAGGTAACATTGGTGGAACGTTTCTCCCCATTGGTTGGGATCAATATCCGGACAAAAAGTAAGATCACTTTAAAATTGGACTACAACCGGGACAGGACGGTGATGCTGAATGCGTCAAATGCTTCCATCACCGAGCAAAGGAGTAAGGAGATTTCTTTTGGAGCCGGTTATCAGAAAGCAGGAATGAAACTTCCGTTCCGTATTCAGGGTGTGCAGGTAGTATTGAAAAATGAAGTCACCATGCGTTGTGATATTTCAGTGCGTAGTACTACCAATATCCAGCGTTTCTTCAACCAGGCTCACGCTTATCAGTCTGGTTCCATTCAGGAGATTCAGGTTCGGCCTACCGTGAGTTATGTCTTCAATCAGCGACTGAACCTCCAGGCATATTTCAGTTATGTATCCACCAATCCATTCACATCCAACTCGTTCCCAACCCGTACCACACGGTTTGGAATTCAGCTGAGGTTTAATCTGAACTAAGGGGAGTTTAAAGTTCTTAGTTCAAAATTCAAAGTTCTTAGTTCAAGAGAAATTTGGCAGGTCAGGCAGGCCCAGGTTTGGCGCTTATGACCAAAGTTCAGGATTCAAAGGGTTGGAAATTCAGTGGTTTGTTTCAAACTTCAAGGAAGAAATCGAGTTGGTTCTGAGTGATGGATCGGTAGCAAACAAAAAATCCGGTCCTTTCCAGAACCGGATTCTTTGATAAATATGTTGAAGTTCGAACTGTCCTAGAAACTGTAATTCAAACCAAGACCGAGTCCTACCCGGGACACATCTTCCGCATCTTCACCCTTTAATGTAATATCATCAGAGTTGCCAAAGTTGTCGGTTACTTTAAATTTGAAAACCCTGCCGTAAAAGTAGTTGCCAGTGAGACTTACCCGAAGGTTATCAAACACGGTGTAACCAAATTCGAAATTCGTTCCTGCCGACCAGTTCATTCCGTCTGCTTTCGCCGTTACACTTGTTGTGCTGTTGGAAACAGACAGTTCAGATATATACTTTGTGTATCCTCCTGAAACTGTAAATCCCCAGAAGTATTTGTAATACGAATAGCGTCCGGTAAAAGCAGGCCCAACAAAAAGAATCATGTCCTTTTCTGTTGAACCTTTATAAATGGTGGAACTTTGGTCGAGCATAATATCACTTGTCACTTTTGTTTGGAAAGCATTCGCCATAATACCAACGCCAAATGATTTGGAGAAGTAGTAGGTTGGAATAATCTGAACCGTATACCCAACATCCAGTTTCCGTGCAAAATCTTTGTTGAACTCATCTACTTTATACAATGCAGTTCCTGTACGGTAGGCAAGGCCGCCATGTACAGAAATGCCGAATTTGGTGCCTGGCAAATCACTGCTGGCGTCATTGGATGGTGCAGGATTATCAATTTGCCCATAGGAAAGTGACAAAACTCCTAGAAAGAGGGAAAGGGATGTGAATAACTTCATTCTCTAAATTTTGCGCTAAACTATTAAAATATGTTTCACCCGATGATGCAAATCCGGATTACAAGGATTTTTTTTTGAGTGGCTCTAAAATTACTTTAGTGGAAAAGCGAAAACTTTTGGTATGATTTGAAATCGCAATCTCAGGAATATCATTACGCACATTTGATTTCAACTTCATCCTGAATAGGGTCAATTCCTGAAGGACAAAAAAAATCCGGAAGCGTTCACTCCCGGATTCAACAACGAAGCAGATCGGATGGGTTACACCTAAACTGCAGGTTTCTTGTTTTCTTTCCTTCCCCGGAACCATTTTTTCGAACGTTCGGATCGGTTTGAAGAACTTGGAGCAACCGGATTCACGCCAGGTGCAACGGCCTTTTTCGGTGGTTGGTTCTTCTGTGGCTTTTCGATTTCCTGATTGTCCAGTGGATACGGATGGTCAGACACGATCGGAACTTTCTTGCCGATCAGCTTCTGGATGTCCCGCAGGAATTCCTTTTCTTCTTCATCGCAAAACGAAATGGCCTTGCCACTTGCTCCGGCACGACCGGTTCGGCCAATGCGGTGCACATACGTTTCGGGCACATTCGGGATTTCGTAGTTGATCACATGCGTGAGGTCATCCACATCGATTCCCCGGGCGGCAATATCAGTCGCCACGAGAATCCGGATCTGGCTGGTTTTGAAATCACCCAACGCTTTCTGGCGGGCATTTTGTGATTTGTTTCCATGGATAGCAGCCGCTTTTACCCCGATTTTATCCAGGTCTTTCACCACTTTATCGGCACCGTGTTTGGTCCTCGTGAACACCAAAGCCCGTTTGATGGCCTTGTCTTTAAGAAGGTGATTCAGCAAACTTTTCTTGTCGCCTTTGTCCACCACATAGACGGCCTGATCCACTGTGTCAGCTGTTGAAGAAACCGGAGTTACTTCCACTTTCATAGGCTCATGCAGAATGCTGTTGGCCAGACTGACAATTTCTGACGGCATTGTGGCGGAGAAAAACAAACTCTGGCGATGTTTCGGCAATCGGGCGATTACCTTTTTTACATCGTGCACAAAGCCCATGTCCAGCATCCGGTCGGCTTCATCCAGCACAAAAAGGCTGATGTGATGAAGGTGGACAAATCGCTGATCCATCAGATCGAGCAGACGGCCGGGTGTCGCCACCAGAATATCCACGCCTTTCTGTAGGGCAGCAGTTTGCGCATGTTGCGATACTCCACCGAAAATCACCAGGTGACGAAGGCCAAGATACCGTCCGTATGCACGGAAGCTTTCTTCAATCTGGATAGCCAGTTCGCGGGTAGGAGTGAGGATGAGAGCTTTGATGTCGGTTTGTCCCCGATCAGAGAATTTAGCAGGATCCTGTTTCTTCTTGTTGTAAAGATCCTGTAGAATCGGAATGGCAAAAGCGGCTGTTTTTCCGGTTCCGGTTTGTGCACAGCCCAATAAGTCGCGACCCTGTAAAAGGGAAGGAATGGCCTGGGCCTGGATGGGAGTGGGAGTTGTGTATCCTTCGTCTTTAAGTGCACGAAGAATGGGGTCGATAAGACCAAGACTTTCAAAAGTCATTCAGTATGAATAAAATAAAGCAGGCTCGCGAAAATTTTTTCGACGTCGTTAATCGCACCGAAGTGTGATTTCCTGATGCATCTTTCGAAAAAAATCGATGGAAATTCGGGAGTTTAAGACCGCTACGTCGAGGCAGTCAACCGATCAGGTTGCGTCATTTCTCACTTGCTGAGCCTGTAGAAACAGGGAAGAATTGACGGAGTTTTGTGCTGCAAAGAAACACAGAATGAATGGATATTCAAGCTTTTCAGTAGGATTGAAGTACAATGCAATGATTCTGTCGAAAACCATCCTTCTTTTTCAGCCTCTTATCCATCCGGTTCTTTGGCGATAAGGTCCTGTTTCTATCTTTGCCACATGAGGCAATTCTCCTTTTTCCTGGTTTTGACTCTGGCAATATCGTTTGCCGGATTTTCACAGGCATACCGTCACACGGGTTCCAATCACGGAACTAAATTCGAACAACTTGATTACCTGATCCCTACGCCCAATGAATATCGGACGGCCAGCGGTGCACCCGGACCAGCCTATTGGCAACAACGGGCAGATTATGAAATAGACGCCACTCTGGATGAACAGAAACTTCAACTCAGAGGAAAGGAAACCATTACCTACCACAACAACAGTCCCGGGCCATTGAGTTACATCTGGTTGCAACTCGACGAAAACGAACACGATCCGAAGTCAGACAATCACCGGTTTGACGGCAGTCAGATGCGGAGTTCCATGAACGACGGAGATTTGTCCCGTTTTGAAAATTCGAAAAACCTGGCTCCCTACGGTGACAAGATTGTTTCTGTAACCGATGCGTCGGGCAAACCTTTGAAATACACCATCAACCAGACCATGATGAGGGTGGATATGCCCCGCGATCTGATGCCGGGAATGAAATTCGTTTTCAAAGTGGAATGGTATTACAACATCATCGACCGCATGAAATACGGTGGACGTGGTGGATATGAGTTCTTTCCGGAGGACGGCAACCATATTTTCACCTTGAGTCAGTGGTATCCAAGATTGTGCGTGTATTCCGATTTTCAGGGATGGCAAAACCATCAGTTTACAGGTCGGGGCGAATTTGCCCTCGCATTCGGAAACTTCAGTGTGAAAATGACGGTACCGGCCGATCATGCGGTTTGTGCGACTGGTGAAGGACAGAACTATTCGTCCATTCTAAGTGCGGCATCACAGAAACGCTGGCAACAGGCCCAGACCGCCAAAGAGCCAGTCGAAATCATTACCCTCGATGAGGCAAAAAAGGCAGAGGAAAACAACAAAGGCGGAAGTAAATCAACGGCGACCAAAACATGGCATTTCAAAGCGCAAAACGTACGGGATTTCGCCTGGGGCAGCAGCCGGAAATTTGTCTGGGATGCGATGGCCATCAATCAGGCAGGAAAGAAAGTGATGTGCATGAGTTTTTACGGAAAAGAAGCCTATCCTCTTTATCGCAAATATTCAACCAAAGTGGTGGCCCACACCATCAAAACCTACAGCAAGTACACCATCGATTATCCGTATCCGGTGGCGCAAAGCATCGAGGCCAGCAGTGGGATGGAATACCCAATGATCTGCTTCAACTATGGCCGTGCGGAAAAGGACGGAACGTATTCGGAAGCGATTAAATATGGTATGATTGGCGTAATCATCCATGAAGTGGGGCACAACTTCTTCCCCATGATCATCAACAGCGATGAGCGCCAGTGGAGCTGGATGGATGAAGGTCTGAA
>DAIOVD010000117.1:0-13309 GCA_036759185.1 Catalimonadaceae bacterium
ACTTTAACCTATAATTGCGGTAACACAGTAACTTTTGCTACGACTGCAGTTACTACTGCAAGCACAACGGTAACTGTTGCTTCCACTGCGGCTTTATATGCCGGTATGACTGTTGCTGTAACCAGTACAAGTGTACAATTGGGCACTGTTGCTTCCATTACCAACGCCACCCAATTTGAGCTTAGTTCATCAACAACCATTGCCTCAGGTGTGAACTTAACATTTACCAGCGTAACATGGGCCAATGCAGGCAACGTTACAACTGTAGGCAATGCTACAACTGCGGCCTCAGGTGGAAGCGCCACTGGCAGAAGTTACAACTACAGAGACAGTACAGCAGGTGGCGACAGAGCCATCGGGATGCAAGGTGGTCCAGCCTATGCAACACCTCAAAGTATCATGGTGAATTACAGAAACAGCAGTGCCATCACCATGACAGCTCTGAAACTGAGTTATAAAATGGAGCGGTACAGAAGATCCGTATCTTCCGCTTCTGTTGATTTTTACTGGTCAACCAATGGCAGCACATGGACTCTGGTACCCGCCGGAAGTATAACTTCAGCAGAGTTACCAGTTCACACCAATTCCCAGTTTACGTTTAACTTCGCTCCGGGAGCACCCCAACTTGCTATCAACAAAACGGTCAACATTACAGGTTTATCAATTCCTACAAATGGGGATATTTTTATCCGTTGGAACATTAACCTGACAAGTGCAAATTCACAGGGTATTGCCATAGATGAAGTGGTTGCCAATCCTTCCCTACCTTGTGTTGAGCCAACCAACTCTCCAACGGCTCTAACGTTCCCAAGTATCGGTACAGGTTCTATTTCAGGATCATTTGCCGCTGCAGCTGCAGGTGTTACTCCGCCAAACTCCTATCTGGTGGTTCGTTATCCTGCAGGAAGTGCCGTAACCAATCCGGTAGATTCCGTTGCCTATATCAGTGGAAATACGTTGGGATTAGGAACTGTCGTGCAGTCTTCTGCAGGTACCAGTTTCACTGCTTCAGGCCTGGCTACCACAACTTCCTATGATTTTTATATCTATTCTTTAACCAACACTTCATGTTCGGGACCAAAGTATAAGTTGTCTCCCTTATCAGGAAGTGCAACCACTCTGGGATGTGGTTCTTTTGGCGCTACCATTACCATTGACGCCGTTGCTACCCCTTCTTTCGGTACTGTTTATAATAAAATTGGAGACGCACTCAATGACCTTTCGGGTTGCCCCGTAACTCAACCAACGGTTATTGAATTACAAAGCAACTATGTAAGCACAGGTGAACCACAATTGGTTTTGGGAGCCATTTCCGGCATGAGCGCAACAAATACAGTGACAATCCGGCCAGCTGCAGGGGCAAGTAACCTTGTGATTTCAGGGGCTTTTGTTGGGATTCCTGTCATTGACATAAATGCTGGTACGTGGTGGAGAGTCGATGGAAGAGCGGGTGGCGTTGGAGCGACCCAGGATCTGACCATCATGAATACAGACAACACTGCGGTTGGAGCATCCGCTGTTCGCCTCATTAATGGAGCTCAGAACAACGTGATTACCTATTGCAAAGTCCGGAGTTCAAACATTGGCGTGGCCGGGGGATCCATCAACTTCAATTCCGGGACGATAACCAATGGAAACAGCAACAATACCGTTTCTTTTTGCGATGTGTACAGCAGTCCATCCGGAACACCCAATGTGGGTATTGGTTCGGTTGGTTTAAATACAGCCAACGACAACAACACATTACTGTCGAACAACATCTATGACTTTTTCAATGCCGCCGGTAATACGTATGGTCTTTATATTTCTGACCTCAATACCAACTGGACCGTTAGCGGCAACAGTTTCTATCAAACTTCGCCAAGGATTTTAACCGGAGGCGCTGCAGACAGGATTTTCTCGCCAATTGGTATCAGTCCTACAACAGCTTCTACTGTGACCGGTTTAAACTTTACAGGAAATTTTATTGGCGGAACAGCTCCCAATTGCGGAAGCGGACCAATGACCATCTCAGACAATGGCACAGCAACCCTGGTTCTAAGGGCCATTTTTGCGCAGGTTGGAACAGGTACAGCTACAAGCTTCCAGGGCAATACCATCCGAAACATCGCGATGACCAGCTCGAGTACATCAACCAATCAATCTCTGATTTCTGCTGTAACCGGTTCATTTAATATTGGAAATTCCACACCAAATGTTCTTGGCAATAGTACAGGCACAGGTAGTGTTACATTTACACAAACCACAGCCAGCACAGCCCCTCGATTCAGTGGGATTCTTGCCGGAACCGGAACTCCGGGCACCATGGTCATTTCTGACAACAACATCGGTTCTATAACCGTTTCAAACTCAAGTACTGGAAGGGTTGAAATGGCTGGAATTTATGCACAGGGTCCTGCTACTTCCTACACAATTTCAGGAAACAACATTGGAAGTTCTTCGACGGCCAATTCTATGCAAAACAATACGACAAGTGATTCGTATGGGATTTATTCTACTTCTACAGCTACCAACAGTAATTCAATTACAAACAATACAGTAGCAAATCTGACTTCAAATGGAACGCTGTATGGTGTGAGATCGGATGGAGGAACAAACACAATTTCTACAAACACAATTCAGGATTGCAATTCAGCAACCAATGATGTTTGGGGAATCAACACTGGTTCAGCTACCATAAACAATACGATTTCTGGCAACACCATCTTTAACCTGACAACAGGAGCAAGAGCATTGGGTATCAGAACGGATGGAGGTGTGAATACCATTTCAAACAACACAATCCGAAATAACTCGTCTTCTTCAGCGACCAGTTTAACCAGTGCCATTGGTATCTGGATGGCTTCAACAACTGCCGGACAAACAGCAACAGGAAATACGATTCATAGTCTTCAGAATACAACTCCAACCGCTGCTACAGCTACTGCACAAGGGATTTACTACACAGGTCCAACCTCCGGCACCAATGTGATTGAACGAAACCTTATTCACAGCTTAAGTCTTTCCACGTCATCAACATCAGGCGCCATTTATGGAATCCGGGTTTTAACAGGTGTTTTTCCTGTCAATATCCAGAACAACATGGTGCGATTGGGAATTGATGCAGCAGGTGCAGATATTACCACAGGATATGCCATTTATGGAATCGGAAATGCAAGTACCGGTACAACCAACCATTATTTTAATACTCTGTATATCGGTGGTAGCGGGGTTACCGGAACTACTTCAAATACCATCGCCATGCTGGCTTCAGGTGCTTTGAACACAAGGGCCTTCCAGAACAATATTTTGGTAAACACCCGCGATGGAGGTGCTACTGGTGGTAACCACTATAGTTTTCAGATTGGCGGCACAGGTGTGAATCCAGCTGGATTGACCATGAACTATAACCTGTACCAGACAACAGGATCAAACGGATTCATCGGTTCATATAATGCTGCAAACCTCACAGATCTGACCGCTGTTCAAACGTCTGTTGGTCAGAATGCAAATTCGTATGTATGCGATCCGCAACTGATCAATCCCAACGGAAACGCTGCAACTGTGAACCTTCACATTCTGGCACCGCCTGTGAAAACGCTGGTAGAAGCCAATGGATTGGTGATCGGTGGAATTACCCAGGATTTTGACGGACAAACCCGTTCTGCCCTCACACCAACTGATATCGGTGCAGATGCTGGAAACTTCACGTTCCAGGCAGGTGGCTGTAATACACTTCTTACCTGGAATGGTTCTTTGAGTTCTGTTTGGGGAACACCTGCCAACTGGACTCCTGCTCTTGCACCGTCTGCCACTACACCGGTTGTGATTCCAGGAACGGCAACCCAACCGAATATCACAAGTTCAGTAAACGTACTGTCATTGTCTTTAACCGGAACCGCATCTCCTACCGTAGGGGCAGGAGGAATACTGAATATTCTGGGTGATGTCAGTGGGGCTTCAGGGGCTTCCATAAACGGAATTGGTAAAATCGTATTCAATGGAACTGTACAGCAAAATGTGACGGGAACTTTTATTGCATCCAATGTTGATTTTGCAAACGTGTCGGCGCAAGGTGTTGTGGTTGCCTCAGGCGCTACCTTCCGTGTAGAACCAAATGCTGCTTCTGGAACCGGACTTGTGACCTTCCTTAATAACAGCCGTCTGACCAACAATGGGAAATTCATTCTTGGTTCAAACTCCACAGCTACTGCCCAGGTCGGACAAATGCCAACCACCACATTTATCACCGGTGACATCACCATGGAACGATATCTTCCTTACACCACCGAAGGTGGAAACTGGTACTTTATCGGTTCGACAATGTCGGGGAAAAACTTCACCGATTTTGCCGATGACTTTGCTGTAACAGGTCTCAGTTCCGGATTTGGTCAGCAGGGAGGAGATGTTCTTTCCAGCGTTGAGCCTGAAAGATCCACCATCTTTAAATATGATGAGTCCACACACAACATCCGTTTTGACACAGTTCAAAAAATTGGCTGGACCATCCCGGGAAATGAAAATGTTGTACCCGGAACAGGATACAGAGTGTTTGTAAAATCCACCTCCAATGCATCACATAAAGTGGATGTTGAAGGAACCTTTACACAAGGTGATTTCAACTTCCCTTCCATTTCAAATACGGTTCTGGGCGCCTGTGTTCCAGCCTCATTCCCATGCAATGAAGTTGCCAACCGTGGATGGAACCTGCTTGCCAATCCATATCCTTGTGATATCGACTGGGATGCCGCCGGTGCTGCCTGGTCTAAACCTGGTCAGATGAGCAATGCCTGGTACCGCTGGAACGCAACTGGAAATGGGTATGGCGTGTACACGACCGGAATTTACGCCGGTGCCACCCCAGCTCCAGCCAATCCGAACCTCATTTCTTCCAGCCAATCCTTTTTCGTAAAAGTAAATACCGCCGGATCGTATATTCTGAGCATGAAAGAACTGGCCAAATCCACTTCCACCAACGGAACATTCCAGCGTGTGAATGCCTCCGAAGAAAAAATCCGCATTCATTTGTCTCAGTCTCAGAATTCAAATGCGTACGGCTATGATGCCGTAATCCGGTTCAACGAATCTGCTACAGACGGTATCGATGCTCAATCTGACTTCGCCAACCTGGCCGGTTCTCAGTTTCAGATTTCGGTTCCGGTAGAAAATACGGCATTGTCCATCGCCACTTTTGCACCGGTTACCGGCACAAAATCCATTCCGCTGCACATTGACTTTCAGAATGCAAGCGGATCATTCACCATTCGTTTCTCAGAACTGGATGTATTGAGTGAAAATCACCAGGTGTTTCTGAAAGATCATCTACAGGGAACCCTCACTCCTGTTTTCAACAATACAGAATATGCTTTTTCATCTTCGGTCAATTCCAATGATGAAGATCGATTTGAACTGGTATTCTCCAACCAATCTGTAACCGGAACCTCAACCTTGATTTCCGGAGGATCTGTACTTGTGTTCCCGAATCCTTCAACCAAAGGAAATGCTCTGACCATTGCAATTACCGGCATGGAATCGAATGTTGCCCTGGTTTCGATCACAGACGCTTTGGGACGGAACGTAATTTCCCGGAATTCGGCCCTCCTTTCAGGTGGAACCACAACCATTCAGATTCAGGAAAATCTGCCAGCCGGTGTTTACATGGTTCGGACAACCTGCGGGCAAACCACATCAACTCAAAAATTGGTAATTAAATAACAGCTGACTTTTAGGACGGAAAAGGCCACTCATTTTTTGGGTGGCCTTTTTTTGTGGGATTTGTTCTAACCCCGGGCGGTTTAATACCAGTATAAAGTGAGGTAGTCTTTCCCTCCCGAAGACCCAACCAGTCGCTCCAGACGAACCTGATCAGAAAGAATTTCCACAGCCTCCCAGCTGCCATTCAACTGACTGAAAACCTGGGCTGAGCCATAATCAAAGTACAAAATGGACTTGCTTCCTGAGGATACACTTCCCCAGTTGCCCGGTATCGTTTCGGAGCCCTTGATCGCATTCACCAAACCATCCCTGACAAACTGAAGCCGGTATCCGGAAAACTGATACACACGGTCATTTCCGTTCACCTGCAGGTAATTGACGACCCAGTCCCGTTGAGGAAGATAATTTTGAAATACGCCCGAAGGCACAATATTTTTTCCATCCTGCGAACAACCGGTCATGACCAGAAGGCAAACGGCGACAAGTAAAAGTGACTTCATCCTGTTTCTGATATGAATGCGAATCTACACGATCCTTTCAATCAAATATGGATTCCGATAAAAATGAAAATGCAGTTTGGACCAGCCCGATCCTTACTTTCCAAAGTACACGCCTGCCATTTTCGGGAGGTACTGGGCAAGTAAACCACGGTTGATGCAGGAATAACCAAGGATCAATCCTTGTTTATGGGGATCCCCAATATAGCACTTGCTTAAAGGATGTGTAATGATCCCTTTGTTTTTCAGAGCTGATACGAGAGGCTGATCAGGTTTACCTTCCGAAAGTTCTGCCACCACATGAAAGCTGGAAGTCGATTGATGCCGGATCTGCAAACCTTCATCAAACAGTTTTCCAAATAAGGAAAGGAACAAAGCCTTTCGGTCACTGGCCTCGTCGATGGCATTGCGGATGTGTTTGTAAATCAGGTTTTGTGACATAAAATCCGTCATCACCGCCTGGATGGATTGAGGCACAAACCGATGAGAGTGCATCTGCAATGCTTTGAGGGATGACAACAAATAGGGAGGTGCCACCATGTATCCCAGACGAATGGATGGATGCAGTATCCGGTTGAAAGTCCCCAGATAAATGGTGCGTTGCTGCTGGTCCAGGCTGTAAATTGAATCCACCGGCGATTCCCAGTTGTTGATTTCGTGCTCGTAATCGTTCTCAATGATGATGGCTTCATTCTGATTGGCCCAATCGAGCAACTGAAGGCGCTTTTCTACCGGCATCTTTCCTCCCAAAGGATACTGATTGGAAGGAGTGACATGCAGAAGTTTCGGATTTTGAGGTCGAAGCCGGTTCAGTTTCACCAGATCAATTCCATCTCCATCCACCTGAACCGGATGAACCTGGGCCTGAAGACTTTTAAAGATGGAAATCACATTGGGAAAGGTTGGATTCTCCACCATCACATCATCTCCTTTGTTAATGAGAATACTGCCGATCAGGTAAAGCGACTGCAATGAGCCCGACACAATGATGATCTGATCCGGATCGCAATGAATCCGCCTGCTGAGCAACAGATAGTTGGCGATGTTTTTCTTAAGGGGATAGATTCCGGAAGATATGGAGTAATTGAGATCGGAGGACTTGATGTGCCGCCAGTACATATTGGTCAGCTTCTGCCATTGCCCGATCGGAAAAACATCGAGAGGCGGAAGGCCTGGAGTAAAAGCCATTCCTTCGGTTTCGGTACTGCCCAGTAAATGGATGTTCTGCAGAAACGATTGCCCGATGTCGGAAATCCGGGGGTAACCCGACCTTGGTTCTGAACTGCTCAGATTCTGACGGGGACTTGCCATCACGACATAACCGGATCCCTGTCGTGCAAAAACCAACTTGTTTTCAGTCAGCAGGTTGTAGGCTTTCACGACTGTGCTTCTCGACAAACCCATTTCCTCCGCCAGCAAACGGGAGGGAGGCATGAGGGTCGATTCCGGAATGTCACCTGACTCAATCGATTTCCGGATTGCTTCGTACAGCACCAGATACACACCGTTGAACGATCGCTCATCGGTGCTGAATTGTTCCTGAATAATCTGAACGACCCGTTTGAACACTGTTTCCCTTGCTTGGTTTTCTGACCACTCGTTTCCGGAGAGCCAAATGATGAACAATTCTACATCTGTATTTCCCCGAATACCAACTGTAATGCATTAGAAAATCAAAAGGACAAAATCCAGATTGGTCTGCATCGGGGTTTTGTTGATTCGAAATAATGCGTAATTCCCTCACTATTTGGATGTTGAACCGATATTAATTCAAAAGGTGGTTTGCATTATTTCAAAATTGGACTGTAAATAATTTTCAAATTGGTATGCAATATCCAAGTCAAATTGCAGACCAGTTCAGAACGATACTGTCCGTTTGGTTTTGTCTGATTCACCACCAATTGCCATGAAATTTCCAGCCGCACTTTTATTTCTTTTCCTGTTTGGCACAGCCTCTTATGGCCAGCTGATCATCAATGAAGTTTTGTACGATCCTTCCAATACCGCACTGGAAGGAGATGCCAATGGCGATGGAACGTATGATCAGACGCAGGATGAATTCATTGAGTTTATAAACACCGGAACGACGGATCTCAATGTGAGCAAATACCAGATTTTTGACAAAGTGATTGCGACCGGTTTAAAAACCAGAAGGCATGTGATGGGTAATTTCAATATTCCTTCAAACGGCGCCATTGTGATTTTCGGCGGTGGAACAGCGGTCGGAAGTTTTGGAGGAGCCATCACCGTTATCGACA
This sequence comes from Catalimonadaceae bacterium, assembly GCA_036759185.1. Taxonomy (GTDB): domain Bacteria; phylum Bacteroidota; class Bacteroidia; order Cytophagales; family Flexibacteraceae; genus CAMDMI01. Next base: position 8,450 of record DAIOVD010000117.1, read on the forward strand.
GCGGAACGGCTGGTTTAAGTCTCGGTAATACAGGTGAAATCATTATTCTGGAAGACAGTCTGGGAAATGTTCTGGATTCAATCAATACAGATGCCCTTTCGAACAACCCGGATGAATCGTACACACGCAACCCCGACATAACCGGTGATTTTGTACAACATGCCTCGGTGACGCCAGGCAAACTGTTTTCTCCCGGAACACGGATTGATGGTTCACCATTCAACACTGTTTTATCGGTTAAAGAATCCGACAATCAGAATCCTCTCTTTGTATTTCCAAATCCAGCCAGTGACCAGGTTTTCATAAGGACGGAATCGAAAATTGATCTCATGGAACTCATGGATCTGAAAGGAAAAAAGGTGGCATCTTCTACCTCTGAACTGCTAAGACTCAACGACGTCGAAAACGGAATGTATGTCCTTCATATCCGGTCCGGAAGCAAGCAGGTTACACGTAAGCTGGTGATCAACCGGTAATCATCCTTTCCTTTATTCGCATTACGCAACATTCCATGACAAAGTCCCTGCTCCGGGTTTTCTGTTGGCTGACATTCCTTTCGGCGGGACTTTTCTCCTGTGAAACCGTTGATATTGATCCTGTTGTCAGCATTTCACTGGACAGCATCTCCAACAACCGGGTTTCAGAAAATGCAGGAAAAGCTTACCTCACACTAACACTGAACGGAGCCTCGAAAAAGGATGTCACCGTTTCGTTCACCACGGCCGGTACCGCTCTGAAAGGAACCGACTATTCACTCACGGAATCGCTAATCCGGATTCCTGCTGGTAAAACAACAGGTTCAGTGATCATCACGACCAGCGAAGACGACCTTGTGGAAGGCGACGAAACCGTCCTGATTTCGTTCACGTCCGCTTCAAACGCTACCTTCGCCGATGCCAATTCCATCACACTGACCATTTCAGATGACGATTCCGACACCGATGGTGATGGCGTAGCCGATGCGGCTGATGGCTGTCCGCTGGATTCCGGTTCGGTTGCCAATGGCGGATGCCCTCCCGGATTTGGATTGGTAATCAACGAAGTATTGTATGATCCATCCTCTACCGGGCTCACCGGTGATGCCAATGGTGATGGGGCAACCGACAAATACGAAGACGGTTTCATCGAATTTTACAACAACACCAATGTCGCTCAAAATCTGAGTGGGTACACATTGTCGGATGTCGATGTGGCGACCCAAACTGCCACCGTTCGCTATACGTTTCCGGAAGGAACAATCCTCCCAGGAAAAAAAGCGATGATCATTTTCGGTGGCGGAACCCCAACCGGAACATTTGGCGGAGCAGTCGTACTTACGGTTGGCAATCCAGCCGGACTAAGTATGAACAACAGTGGAGAAAAAATAGAACTTGCTGATCCTTTGGGAAATGTAATTCTGAGTTTTGACTCGGATGCCTTATCCAACAATCCGGACGAATCCTACACCCGGAACCCTGACCTTACCGGTGACTTTGTCCAGCATGGTTCCGTGACTCCAGGCAAACTTTTCTCTCCCGGCTCCAAAACCGACGGAACTTCCTTCTAATCTGATTTCCAGAAAACTGAATGATCACCGGACCCCTTATAGCGCTTGTTTTTGTTGCCCTGGTGGTCTGGCTGCTGGTGAAGAAAATGAACCCGATTGCCGTCCTCCTGTTCAGCGGACTGGTGATGCTGGTGGTTTCCTTTTTTCTGGGTTTGCCCCTGGCCAAAATCAAACAACCGACCGGACTGGCGGGATTCAATTTCATTCAGTACATCATCGAATCCCTTACCGACATCAACGCCGGAGTTGGACTCGTGATCATGATCATCAGTGGATTTGTAGCCTACATGGATAAAATCGGGGCCAGTGATGCTTTGGTTACCCTGGCAATGAAACCGCTGTCCGTCTTTAAAAAATTCCCCTATGTGCTGGCCTCGCTGGTTGTACCTCTCGGACAATTTCTATTCATCAGTATTCCGTCTGCCGCCGGGCTGGCTTTGCTGCTGATGGCAACGATTTTTCCGATTCTGGTAAAACTGGGTGTGAGCCGGCTTTCAGCTGTTTCGTTGATTACAGCCACCACCGCATTTGGAATCGGTCCGGCTTCTGCCATTGCATTGAGTGCAGCTGATGTGCTGCAAATGGACATTACCGCCTTCTTTTTTGGTTACCAGATTCCGCTGGTTCTGGTACTGAGCGTAACGGTTACCGTCAGCTATTTCTTCGTCAACCAGTATTACGACAGGAAACTGAAAGCCGAAGAACAGCTCCATCCACATGAAGAGCCGGCTCCGGTTCAGAAGGAAAAAGCCCCTTTGCTGTATGGTATTCTTCCGGTGCTTCCGTTGGTTTTGCTTCTGATGTTCTCTGATTTTGCCAACCTGTTTCCTACACCCATCAAGGTGGATACCAACATTGCCATGCTCATCGGGCTGCTAACAGCTTTGGTTTGTGAACTGATCCGGAAAGGCAATCTGAAAGCCGTTCTTCAGTCACTCGATGTATTCTGGAATGGCATGGGCGATATTTTTAAATCTGTTGTCACGCTGATTGTGGCCGCCGATATTTTCTCCAAAGGATTAATCAGTCTGGGATTTATCGACGGTTTACTTTCGGTTTCCCAGCACATTGGTCTGGGCGGAATCGGAATTTCGGTTGTGATGACGATTATGATTTTTCTGGCTTCCATTCTGATGGGAAGCGGAAATGCTGCTTTTTTTGCTTTTGGCCCTTTGGTTCCGGCGATTGCGGGCCCACTGGGTGTAAAAAGTGTTCAGATGATTTTACCCATGGCCATGGCAGCTTCAATGGGACGGACCGTATCGCCCATTGCCGGTGTGCTGGTGGCAGCGGCAACCCTGGGAAAGGTATCGCCCGTTGATGTGGTAAAACGAAATATGATCCCGTTTTTGCTGGCATTGGTTGTGATGCTGGTGTATAATTTTTTGTAAAGACATTCCATGATACAACTCATTAAAAACGCCCATGTATATTCTCCTGCCTTTTTAGGCAAAAAAGACATCCTTGTGGGCGGAGAGAAAATTCTGGCGATTGCCGATTCGATTGACCTTCCTTCATCCTTGGCCCAGGTTTGGGATGCCGAAGGAAAAAAGGTGACACCCGGTCTGATCGATCAGCACGTTCACATCATCGGAGCAGGAGGAAAACATGGATTTTCTTCAATGACGCCCGAAATTATGCTGTCTGATTTTATTTCCTGCGGAACCACCACGGTTGTCGGTCTGCTTGGAACCGATGCCAGTGCCCGCAGCATTAAAACGTTGTATGCCAAAACAAAAGCACTGGACAATGAAGGCATCACCGCCTATATGTTCACCAGTTATTTCGGCATTGATCCGATCACCATCACCGGAAGTATTCAGGACGACCTCATTTTTATTGATAAAATTCTGGGTTGCAAAGTGGCCATCAGCGATGAGCGTTCATCTTATCCTGAAACTCTTGAACTTCTTCGTCACCTCCGCGATGTGCATGTGGGTGGATTGATTTCCGGAAAAGGCGGGATCCTTCATGTTCACCTGGGTGGCTTGTCATCCAAAATGGACATCCTGTTTGAGCTCGTTCAGAAATATGAATTTCCGATCAAACACATCTCCCCTACCCATGTGGGCCGTTCCAAAGATTTGTTCGAACAGGCATTGGAATTTGCAAAACTGGGCGGCATGATCGACATCACCACCGGAGCTTCCAAATTCATGGATCCCTGGAAAGCGGTTTTATACGCAAAAGAACGCGGGGTTTCGATTGACAAACTCAGTTTCAGTTCCGATGGACATGCCGGTTTGAGCAAACAGAATGCAGACGGGCAGCACATCGGTTTCACCAAAGCTCCGATTTACCAGAATCTGCAACAGGTGCAGGCATTGGTGAAAGAAGGAAATATGGATTTCTCCGAAGCCCTGAAACTGATCACCACAAACCCGGCAAAAAATCTATCTCTTAAAAACAAAGGACGGATTCAGGTTGGGGCTGATGCGGATCTGTGCTTCTTCGACGACCAGTACAACCTCACCGATGTGGTTGCACGTGGTCAGACGATGATGAAATCAGGCGAAGTGATTGTGAAAGGATCTTTTGAATAACCATCCCTTGAAACGAATTCTCTTTTTCATTCCGGTCTTGTTCCTATCGTCGATTCCGGCTTTTACCCAACAGGTGGAGTCGTATGAGCCAGGGGAAGGAATCCACATTACCAATGAAAAAGAATACAACATTCGTTTTTCGGGATTTTTACAGCCCATGGTCGAAAGCCGGTTTTATCCGGATATCGAAGGAAAGAAAGACTTCCAACGATTTCGAATGCGGCGGATGATCGCCAAACTGAGTGGTGACGCAAAAGAAAAGAACATCAGTTACCAACTGCAAATCGACCTCACCGGTTCATCTGACGGAGGTGGCGACGGTACATCCAACAACTACCTGATGGATGCCTGGGTGGGATGGAAGCCAAACCGAAATCTGGAAATTGTCGTCGGACAGGAAAACTCTCCCACCGACAGCCGCGAAATGGGCATGACGTCCACTTCTCTCCAAATGATCGACCGGAGTCCTGTGGCCCTGGCCTTTTCGAGCATACGGGAATTTGGTGTTTTTGTGAATACCCAATTTAAGGCAGGACGGAACGCCGTTCTTCTTCCATCTGTGGCTCTCACCAATGGAGATGGCGCCAATGTGTTTGCGAAAGACCATGGCGGCATGAAAATCGGAGGGCGACTCGACTTTCTCCCGTTCGGAAAATTTGGAAACGGCGGGCAATTCCGGCAGACCGACATGGAGCGGGAACTGACACCCAAACTCGTCATCGGAGCCACATACAGTTACAATTCCGGCATCAGCGACCGAAGAGGAAGACA
>DAIOVD010000118.1:0-13177 GCA_036759185.1 Catalimonadaceae bacterium
GCCCAGATCACCGGATCGCCATGGAGATTTTCCTTCATCCAACGTTTGAAATCTTCTGCCTGCTTCATCGCTTTTCGTGGTTTACGGTTTGAGATTGCAGGGCGGCTTCTGCTTTTAATACGGCCGCTTTAAATTGATTTCCCCGGTCTTCATAATTCCGGAATAAATCGAAACTGGCGCAGGCAGGTGATAACAGAACAGTATCGCCAGGCTTTGCCATTCGGAGTGACATGTCGATCAGATCTTCCACAGACTGCGTTTCCTCAATCACCGGAAGCAAAGACCCAAAATGAGAATTCAGCTTGTCGTTTTCTTTACCCAGACAGATCAATGCTTTCACTTTGGAGCGCACCGCTTCATCCAGTTCCGTGTAGTCGTTTCCTTTATCCACGCCACCTGCAATCCAGATGATGGGTTTCTGAAAGGCAGAGAACGCATATTTTACTGAATCGACGTTGGTTGCCTTGCTGTCGTTGATGAACCGAACCCCACCAATTTCAGCCACAAATTCGCAGCGGTGTGGAGCGTTCACAAAGGATTTCACTCCCTCCCGAATCTTGTCGGCATCGCCACCAGCCAGACTCACAGCTGAGATCGCCATCATGGCATTCATCAGATTGTGATCTCCGGAAATTGGAAGAGATAAAACCGGAACAGAAAAAGACGGTGAGGTATGATTGAAAACCAGGGATCCCTTCACCACAAAAACCAGATTGGATGAATTGGCTGTAAATCCTGCCTGAACCAATGAACAGCTGAAGTGGCGATTACGGACTTCCTCTGACACAACCGGATCGTTTGCGCTTAGAATAAGACTTTGCTCAGGTCCCAGATTCTGTGCAATGCGGAATTTGGAAGCAATGTAGTTTTCGAATTTGTAATCGTACCGATCCAGATGGTCCGGAGTGATGTTGGTCAGAATCGCGATGTCTGCCCGGAATGAATGCATTCCATCGAGTTGAAACGAACTGATCTCGAGCACATACCAATCAAATGAATCTGCGATCACCTGACGGGCCAGACTTTGACCGATGTTGCCAGCGAGCCCTACTGAAAAACCGCAGGCCTGCATCAGGTGGTAGGTCAGAAGTGTCGTGGTGGTTTTGCCGTTGCTTCCGGTGATGCTGATGAAGCGGGCTTTGGTGTACCGGCTGGCAAATTCCAGTTCGTCGATCACCGGAATACCAACAGCAAGAGCTTTGGCAACCATTTCGGCTTTCTCCGGAATGCCCGGTGATTTGACAATCTCTTTTGCAGACAGTACTTTGCTTTCGGTGTGCTGGTTCTCTTCAAACTCAATTCCCGCTTCTTCCAGATCCTTTTTGTAAACAGGCAAAATGCTTCCCTTGTCCGACACAAAGACGGACAGACCTTTGGCTTTGGCCAGGAGGGCTGCTCCTGTACCGCTTTCGCCGGCGCCTAGTATGACAAGGTCAAGAGACATTTTTTCGTTCTATCTGAGTTTTAACGTTCCAAGAGTGACAGCCGCCAGCATAAGTCCGACAATCCAAAACCGGGTTACGATTTTAGGTTCGGCAAATCCTGACTTCTGATAATGATGGTGAAGAGGCGACATCTTGAAAATCCGTCGTCCTTCCCCGTATTTCTTTTTGGTGTATTTGAAGTAGGCCACCTGAATCATCACAGACAGGTTTTCGACCAGGAAGATTCCGCACAAAATGGGAATCAATAATTCTTTGCGAATGGACAGGGCAAGCGTGGCGATGATTCCGCCAATGGCAAGACTTCCGGTATCGCCCATAAAAACCTGCGCCGGATAGGTGTTGTACCAAAGGAAACCCACACAGGCTCCCACGAAAGCAGAACAGAAAATCACAAGCTCACCTGAATTCGGGATATACATAATGCCCAGATATTCAGAGAAAATGGTGTTACCTGAAATATAAGCCATGATACCCAGCGTGAAACCGATGATGGCCGAAGTACCTGCTGCAAGTCCATCGATACCGTCCGTGATATTGGCACCATTGGATACCGCTGTGATAATGAAAATAACCACCAGCACATACACCGCCCATGTGAAATCGTAACCGGCAATCTTTCCAAACTGACTGTAATCGAGCTCGTTGTTTTTAAAGAATGGAATGGTCGTGATGGCAGATTTGATGTCATGATAACCAAATGACACATTGGCGATGTTATCAAGACGCTGAGCAAACGGCTCATCCGGACCCACATGCAACTCCAGGTTCTGGCTGTGGTATTCCCGGATTTTCACATCGGGATGAAAATATAAGGTGAGCCCTACAATCAGTCCGATACCAATCTGCCCGATCACTTTGGAGCGGCCTTTCAGACCTTCTTTATTCTTGAGGAATACCTTTATGTAGTCGTCCAGAAATCCTACAATCCCAAGCCAGACAGTCGCCACCATCATAAGAATGATGTAGATGTTGTCGATTTTGGCGAGAAGTAATGTCGGAATGAGAATGGATGCGATGATGATGAGACCACCCATGGTTGGGGTGCCCTGTTTGGCTTTTTCGCCTTCCAGACCCAGATCCCGGATGGTTTCACCCACTTGCTTTTTGCGGAGGAACTCAATGAGTTTCTTTCCGAAAACGATGGTGATGATCAGCGAAATGATAATCGCACCCACAGCCCTGAAGGAGATGTACCGGAAAACCCCGGCTCCCGGAATATCAAAATACTGATCGAGGTATTGAAACAGATAGTACAGCATCGTTACTTCAGAATGGGGGTTTGCGTTTCCAGAATTTTCTGGCGGTCGTCAAACGGATGCTTCACCCCTTTGATTTCCTGATAGGTTTCATGTCCTTTTCCTGCCACCAGAACCACATCGGTGGGCTGTACCATCGCAACTGCTTCCCGGATGGCAGATTCGCGGTCTTCCATAATGGCCACTTTTCTCCGTGCTGAAATGGGAACACCAGCCAGCATCTCCTGAATGATCTGCATCGGCTCTTCGTTCCGTGGATTATCAGATGTGAGAATGACTTGTGTACTCAGTTTCGAGGCAACCTGCGCCATGACAGGACGTTTGGTTTTGTCACGGTTCCCGCCGCAACCCACCACAGTGATGAGTTGTTCACCCGGAGTCTGCATCGAACGGATGGTTTCCAACACATTCACCAAAGCGTCAGGCGTATGGGCATAATCCACAATGGCGACGCCTCCGTTGTTGAGAATCAATCGTTCAAAACGACCCCGTACCGGAGAAAGTCCTGAAAGAGCGATCAGGACCTGCTCTTCGTTTTCGCCCAATAGCAAAGCCGCACCGAAAACGGACAACAGGTTGTACGCATTAAAATCGCCCACCAGCCGGAACCAGACTTCCTTTCCGTTCATCTCCATGTGAAGGCCCTGCAGTGTGTTTGACAGGACCCGACCCCGGAACGGAGCCATGGTTTGGAGCGAATAGGTCTGAATTTTCGAACGGGTGTTCTGCACCATTACTTTACCACGGCGGTCGTCGGCATTCACAAGGCTGAATGCGTTGGCCGGAAGTTCATCGAACAGCTTTTTCTTAGCTGCGATGTAGGCATCAAACGTGCCGTGGTAATCCAGGTGATCGTGTGTGATGTTACTGAAGATGGCCCCATTGAAATCAAGTCCTGCTATTCTCTCCTGGTCAATGGCGTGTGAAGACGCTTCCATGAATGCGTGTGTGCATCCGGAAGCCACCATTTGGGCCAGAAGCTGGTTCAGCGAAACAGGATCCGGGGTTGTGTGTGTGGAAGGAATGATTTCCTCTCCGATTTTATTTTCTACCGTTGAGAGCAACCCGACTTTGTAGCCAAGCTCGCCAAACAACTGATGAAGTAATGTTGCGGTGGTGGTTTTGCCATTGGTTCCGGTCACGGCCACCAGATTCATCTGACGGGACGGATTGCCGAACCAGTTACAAGCCATAATTCCCAATGCTTTGGCCGATGAAGCGACGTGGAGAAAACTGGCTTCCGGAAAACCGGAACTCAATTTTTCTGTGTTCGGATCCACAAAAACGATGACCGAAGCACCTGCTTTCAATGCACCTTCCACAAACTGATGGCCATCGACCTGTGTTCCTTTAACAGCAACAAAAACAGTTCCTTCTGTCACCAGCCGGGAGTCTGAAGTAATGCCTGTCACAACCGGATTTTCAGCTCCGGAATGATTCAGGATCGCAACACCTTCGAGTATGTCATTCAACCTTTTCATCCCAGTGTGACAATAATGGTGGAGCCTTTGTCAAGCGATCGTTTTGCCTGCGGAGACTGGGAAATCACCTTTCCCCTTCCGACAGTCCGAACCCGATAGCCAAAATTTTCAAGCAGATAAACCGCATCCCGGAGGCAAAGTCCATGCACATCCGGAACGGTATTCAATTCCATTTTATTTGATTTCCAGTAAACCGCCCGGTTGGCTTTCATGCCAGGGAAAACCCATTCGGCTATGGCTGTATCCCGGTCGTAATTGCTGATTTTTAACTTGTTGCAGATGTCATGAAGTTCTTCATACTTACCTCCTGCAATCACAGGAACATCGTCTGCAGCTTCTTTAGTGGCAAGCATCTGGTGCATTTCCACATCACCTGCATAAATTTTATCGGCGATGTCTTTAAAAACAGGAGCGGCTGCTTCACCTGCCATCATTCCAAACTGTGGACTGTCGATGATCACGATGGCAGAGTACTTCGGTTTGTCTGCTGGAAAGAACCCGGCAAAGGAGGTGTAGTACGCATTGGCCACCCAATGACCATTTTCAAATTTGTGTGCTGTCCCGGTTTTGCCGGCGATCCGGAAAAGGTCGGATTTGATTTTATGTCCGGTTCCCTTCGGATGTTGAACGACTGCTTCGAGCATTTCTTTCACTGCCACCAGAGTTTCATCGGAACAGATTTTCTCGCGGATTACTTTTGGAGTAAATGACTTGGCCACCTTGTCGTTGGACCGAACTTCCTTCACGATGATGGGCTGGATCATTTTGCCTCCATTCGCCACCGCATTGTAAAAAGCCAGTGTCTGCAATGGCGTGATCTCCGCTTCATAGCCAAACGACATTTTCGCCAGTGCCGCATCATTCCAGTGTCTTTTGTCTGACGGGCTTCTGAAAAAAGGTCTTTCCTCTCCGCGGATCTGGAAATTCAAAGGTTCAGCCAGACCGAAATTGGTGATGTACTGGAGGAATTTCTCAGGCCTGGATTTAAAATGCTTCACCAGTAACTTTGATACTGCCACGTTTGAGCTTTTGGCAAAGGCATCTTTCACTGAGATATTGCCATAAGCATGCCCTTTTGCTTCGGTAATGGGTTGCTTGCCTACTTTCCATTTGCCGTTTCCTGTGGCGACGGTATCGCTCAATCGCACTTTACCGTCTTCAATCATGGCCATATACGAAGCCAGTTTGAAAGTGGAACCCGGGTAGTGTTTCATTCCTACCGCATAGTTGTATTTTTCAACATACTTCCCTTCTTCCAGTCCGAGGTTCGCCAGAGCTTTGATCTCGCCGGTCGCCACTTCCATCACAATCACACAACCAAATTTGGCATTGGACTGAATCAATGATTTTAACAAAGAAGCTTCAGCCACATCCTGGATGTTGACGTTGAGTGTGGAATACACATCGTATCCATCGACAGGACGAATTTCCGTTCCATCGAAAATCGGCCGGGAAATGCCACCAGCCAGCCTTTGATAGGTGGCCTGTCCGTTCACTCCCGACAACATCTGGTTGAAACTTGACTCGAGGCCGGCGCCAAAATTATCTTCATTGATAAAGCCGACTGTACGGAATGCCAGTTCTTTAAACGGATGAAAACGGCGATAAATCTTTTCAAAAATGACCCCGCCTTTGTTTTTCCCTTCCCGGAAAATAGGCCATTTCATCATTTCCTGCTGGTCGCGGTAATTGAGAGAATAACCTCTGCTCAGATACAGGAACTGCTTATGATCCTGTTGTGCATCAATGAGAAGGTTCTTGTAATAAGAAGGCGGATAGGATTTGAATTTCTGCGAAAGAAGGATCGAAAGTGAATCGACTCCCTTCCGGAAAATTTTCATTAACTTCTCTTCTTTGTTGGCTACCGATGGATCAAAACCCAGCCGGTACAATGGAAGGGACGTTGCCAGCAAAGACCCGTCATCCGCATAGATGTTTCCGCGGGTGGCTTTGATTTCCTTCTTGCTGAATGAATTATACTTGGCTCTCCACTCAGAGCCATCCACATACTGAATGTGAAAAATACGGTAACCGATGGCCACGGCGAAAATCGCCCCAACCAGGAATACCGTCCTCACACGCATCAATATGGTTTTCTTGATATTCATTCGCAGTTTTTCGCGGCTTTATTCTTCGGTATTGATTTTTTGAGGAGGCACCTCGCTTTCTTTCAGACCCAGTGGTTCAACGGATTTGGCCACTTCAGATTGTTTGCTTTGGTACATCAGTTCAGCTTTCTGGGTGGTGTAATTCACCCGCAGATCTTCGAGAAGAACCTTCGCTTTATTGAGTTTCATGATGGTCCGGTTGCTCTGATGACTGATTCCGATATAAAGCAGACAGAGGAAAAAGCCGAACGCAAGCTTTGGAAGGTGACGGGCAGGAATACCCTCCCGGAAAAGAGTTTCCAGTTTAATGCTGCCTTCCAGCCAGGTAAAAATGTTTGGTCCTGACTTTTCTGAAACGGTTTCAGAAACAGCGGGTGCTTTAAAGGTGTTCGCGGCCATGATCAGAGCGAATTATATGGTTTCAATTTGCCTGCCTTCCGATCCGGAACCGATGTTGCCAGCGGTCCTTTTCATGGGCAATTATTATAGTCCTTTTCGTTCGGCTATCCGGAACTTGACACTCCTTGCTCTTGGATTGGCGACCACTTCTTCAGGGGTTGCTTCCATCGGCTTGCGGGTGACCGGTTCGAACGGCCTTATAATGTTGCCAAACAGGTCTTTCTGAAGGATCCCCTCCACATTCCCTGTCTGCATGTAGTGCTTAACCATCCTGTCTTCCAGAGAGTGGTAGCTCATCACCACCAATCTTCCTCCGGGTTTCAGAATACGGGAACACTGCTCCAGAAGCTTTTCCAGGGCCTGCATTTCCTGGTTCACTTCAATTCGCAGTGCCTGAAACACCTGCGCCTGGTACTTGAATTCCTTTCCCCGGGGCGCAAATGGGTTAATCACCCTTTTTAGTTCTTCAGTGGTGCTTATTTTCTGCTTTGCTCTGGCTTTCACTATCGCCAATGCCAGAGTCCTTGCATTTCTAAGCTCGCCGTACATGCCCAGAATCCTGTGCAGTTCAGCTTCGGAGTAGTTGTTTACCACATCAGCAGCTGTTTGACCACTGGTGGTATTCATTCGCATGTCCAACGGTCCATCCCATCGGGTACTAAACCCCCGGGTTGGCTCGTCGATCTGATGCGACGAAATTCCCAGGTCGGCCAGCAACCCGTCTGCCGGGCCTGCCTGGAGTAGTTTTAAGTATTGTTCGGCGAACTGAAAATTGGCTCTTGTAAAAATCAGGTTCGGATGTTCCCGGACTTGCTCCTGGGCATCGGTATCCTGATCGAAGGCATACAAGGTTCCTCCTTTCAGCTGACTGAGAATGGCACTGCTGTGTCCTCCTCCGCCAAATGTGACGTCAATGTAGACGCCATCGGGTTTTATATTAAGTCCTTCCAACGACTCCTTCAGCATGACCGGATTATGGTACATAGCCTTAGGATGGGTTTTCCGGTTTTCCTGGTTGATCAAATACTCCTCTGGCAATGGCTTGCAACCTTGGTCGTTCGCTCATTGGGGTGAGGTTCTTTTCATATTCTTCTTTGCTCCAGATTTCCATCCGGTTTGCCACACCTGCTACAATCACATCTCCGGAAATACCGGCATACTGAATGAGGATTTTGTTGAGAGAAAAGCGTCCGAGTGAATCGAGTGTTTCTTCTGCCATTCCATAAGTGAAATCGCGAATGAACTGCTGGCCGTCTTCATCGTATTCCGACACGTTGGCAAACGATTCCAGTTTCTTTTCCCAGTCCGCCATTGTGTACACTGTGAGGCACTTTTTGAAACCGAGAACAATCACAATTTTATGCTCAGACGCATCCGGAAGCCTTGCCTTGTGTCGGGCAGGCAGCACAATTCGCCCCTTGGGGTCCATTTTGCACTCGTATGTTCCTGAAAATGTGATCATTAATTTGAACCGGGGCTGCATTTCTCTGAATACAGTTTCCCACGGCCAAAAGTAGAAAGTCATTTTGAATTATTCTCCACTTTCTTCCCTTTTTTTCCCTATTCATCCACTTTTCTCTTAAAAAGAAGGAAAAACACAACATATCTGGCCCGAATTGGACCGTAAATATTTTTTGCCTTACTGATGATCATTGAAAAAAACATTTCATAACCAGCAAACAATGAGCGATTTAAGGCCGAATCAATTGCAAATGAAACCAATCAGGTCGGAATAATTCAGGATTTGGGAAAATTTTGGAAACAGAGTAAGTTCAGAAGGATAACATTCCAAAAATGATTTTTGTATCAATACCTTCAACATGCAAAAGCCACCGGCCTGAACCAGTGGCTTCGTCTTAAAATAGAATGGAAATTGGTTACTGAATGTCAGCTAAGGCTCAACAGTTCCGATGGCAAGAACCTGGTTTCCGATCCGGATGTGACCATACTTCGGATTGGCATCAATGTCCAGTGTCACGTTAAATTCACTCAAAGGCTTGTCTGCCTTTTTGTTGAAAGAAACCACAAGAGTATCCCCACTTCGGACCACCGTATATCCCTTTTCATCAAAATCATCAGGAAGGCACTGATTGAAAATGTACCGGTCACCTGCAATGTTGGATTCCATCTGAATCAATGGACTGATCTCGCCACAGCCGCCCAGTTTTTTGTGTTCTATTTTGTGGTTGATAAAATTATCGTTGCAGGACAGAAGTGGAACTCCTGCCAGGCAAATAAGAAGGAATCTTTTCATGGAGGCAATGTGGTAAAAACGTGTGAAGAAGCGCTAAAAATATTCAACGAAAAAAAAGTATCCGGATTGGGTTCCGGGCAAACAAAAAGCCCCGCTTTTGGCAGGGCTTTCTATTCAGTTGATCAGTTGAGATTATTTCACTTCCTCGAAGTTGACATCCGTTACCGGCTCCTGCTCATTGGCAGTTGAACCGTTGGCCTGTCCACCAGCCTGAGCTCCTTCCGGACCGTTGGCTGCGTTGTACATTTCACCGGAAGCTGCCTGCCATGCATTGTTCAGCTCCTCCATTCCGGCGTCGATTCCGGCAAGGTCCTGTGCAGAGTGTGCGGCTTTCAGTTTTTCGAGAGCTGAGTTGATGGCAGTTTTGTTGCCTTCAGACAATTTCTCTCCGTATTCCTTCAGTTGTCTTTCGGTCTGGAATACAAGTGAATCGGCCTGATTCAGCTTCTCTACTTTTTCTTTTTCGGCTTTATCTGCCGCTTCGTTGGCTTTGGCCTCGTTGCGCATCCGTTCGATTTCGGCGTCTGTTAAGCCGGAAGACGCCTCAATGCGGATCTTCTGCTCTTTGCCTGTGCCTTTATCCTTTGCCGATACATTCAGAATACCATTTGCATCGATGTCGAAGGTTACCTCGATCTGAGGGGTTCCCCGCATTGCTGGTGGGATTCCGTCAAGATGGAAGCGGCCCAAAGTCCTGTTGTCTTTTGCCATTGGACGCTCACCCTGCAGAACATGAAGTTCTACAGAAGGCTGATTATCCGAAGCGGTTGAGAACGTTTCTGATTTCCGTGTTGGAATGGTGGTGTTGCTTTCGATCAAACGGGTGAAAACGCCGCCCATGGTTTCAATACCAAGTGAAAGTGGAGTTACATCCAAAAGGAGAACGTCTTTTACTTCACCGGTTAATACACCACCCTGAATCGCAGCTCCGATGGCCACAACTTCATCCGGGTTCACACCTTTGGAAGGTTTCTTTCCGAAGAACTTTTCAACCTCTTCTGCAATTCTAGGCATCCGGGTAGAACCTCCGACCAGAATCACTTCATTGATCTGGGAAGTGTTCAGGTTCGCATTTTTCAAAGCACGTTTGCATGGCTCGAGGGTACGCTGAATCAGATCATCGCACAGCTGCTCAAATTTCGCACGGGTCAGTTTCCGGACAAGGTGTTTCGGAATGCCATTTACCGGCATGATGTATGGCAGGTTGATTTCGGTTTCAGAAGAACTGGAAAGCTCAATTTTTGCTTTCTCAGCCGCTTCTTTCAAACGCTGAAGAGCCATTGGATCCTGTTTCAGATCGATGCCTTCGTCGGATTTGAATTCTGCCGCCAGCCATTCGATGATTTTCTGATCGAAGTCATCACCACCCAGGTGTGTATCACCATCGGTTGATTTTACTTCGAATACACCATCGCCCAGCTCAAGGATTGAAACGTCGAATGTTCCACCACCAAGGTCAAACACAGCGATTTTCATATCCTGGTGCTTTTTGTCCATGCCATAAGCAAGAGCAGCAGCGGTTGGTTCGTTGATAATTCGTTTTACTTCCAGACCGGCAATGAGTCCGGCTTCTTTGGTTGCCTGACGTTCCGCATCGTTAAAATACGCTGGAACTGTAATGACAGCTTCTGTTACAGTCTGACCTAAATAGTCTTCAGCTGTTTGCTTCATTTTCGTCAGGATCATCGCGGAGATTTCCTGAGGTGAAAACAATTTGTCGCCGATGCGTACCCTTGGGGTATTGTTTGATCCCGACTCTACTTTGTACGGAACCATCCCGATTTCCTTCGAACTTTCAGAGA
Organism: Catalimonadaceae bacterium; assembly: GCA_036759185.1. Taxonomy (GTDB): domain Bacteria; phylum Bacteroidota; class Bacteroidia; order Cytophagales; family Flexibacteraceae; genus CAMDMI01. The sequence goes on from DAIOVD010000118.1 coordinate 10,746, forward strand.
AAGAACGACCGATGAATCGTTTGATAGAGGATACCGTGTTGGTCGGGTTGGTAATGGCTTGTCGTTTGGCAGGATCTCCTACTTTACGTTCTCCGTTTCCATTGTCAAGAAAAGCGACAATAGATGGTGTGGTTCTGCGTCCTTCGCTGTTGGCAATAACGGTTGGTTCGTTGCCCTCCATAACAGCTACGCAGGAGTTGGTTGTTCCGAGGTCGATTCCGATGATCTTTCCCATGATTTCGTGTTACTAAGTTTCAGATTTGAAGTCGAATCCTGTATGGCAAGACCTGTGCCACAGGAATTCAATTCCAGTCAATGAGATTCTGTCCTTTGATCTGCTGCCAACTGGTTTTACAACAAATCACCCTTCAATCCGTTGTTTATCAGATTCTTAATCAAAAACTTCCCTAAATATCTTGCCTGTATTTTTTCAAAGTCGGGAAAATTCTCTCTGACGTTCACCGGAATTTACGGCAGACGGTATCGATTGCTGTCCGCTGAATTGTCGGATTTGAATGAAAAGCTCTGTCCTTAAAATGACAAGATGACAGAATTCAATTCCCTGATTCCGGAATTTCTTTGGGCATCCATCGCAATTATCCGGTAAAAGGCTTTTTTTTGCGGAACTTCCGTCTGAGAAATCAACGAAAATCAATCCATGGAAAACAAACAGGAAAGGCAGCAACGAATCAATCTGGTGTACGACGAGATGGGGAAAGTCGTAGTGGGTCAACGCTATATGATCAACCGGCTTTTGATCGGACTGCTCACCAACGGTCACATTCTGCTCGAAGGTGTGCCCGGTCTGGCAAAAACGCTTACCGTAAATACACTGGCCAAAGCCCTTCACCTGAACTTCCAGCGGATTCAGTTTACGCCCGATCTGCTGCCTGCTGATCTGGTGGGCACTATGATTTACAACCAGAAGACGGGTTCGTTTGAAGTAAAGAAAGGACCCATTTTCGCCAACCTTGTGCTGGCCGATGAGGTAAACCGTTCACCCGCCAAGGTACAGTCGGCTCTGCTGGAATGTATGCAGGAAAAGCAGGTCACGATTGGGGAAACTACCTATCCGCTGGACCGTCCGTTTCTGGTTATGGCCACCCAAAATCCGGTGGAACAGGAAGGAACCTATCCATTGCCGGAAGCCCAGATGGATCGTTTCATGATGAAGGTTTATGTGGATTACCCGACCAAGGACGAAGAGCTGGAAGTGATGCGCCGGATGTCGGATATGAATTATACAGGTGAAGTAAAACCGGTTCTGGACAAAGGAATGGCAGCCGAAATGTCGAAGGACATCAATGAGGTCACCATTTCCGAAATTTTGGAAAAGTACATTATCGAATTGGTTTTCGCCAGCAGGAAACCAGCCGATTATGGTTTGAAGGAAGAAAGTCAGTACATCCAGTTTGGGGCTTCTCCTCGGGCTACGATCAATCTGCACCGTGCGGCCCGGGCCATTGCCTATTTCGACGGACGGGATTTCGTTTTGCCGGAAGACATCAAAGAAGTGGCGCCTGATATTCTGAACCACCGGATTATCCTCAACTACGAAGCCGAAGCCGATGGCGTCACAACCCGACAGATTGTCGAGAGGATCCTGGCGAAGGTGGCGATCGGTAAATAAGGCACCGGCTTATTAAAGGAATTTCATTCTGTTTCTGGCATTTGAAAAAGCGATGGCAGAGGTTGACGTTTCAAAATAAGTCACATAAAGTACAATTAAATCTGAATTGAGAAAGCAGTGATTGTAGAAGCCTGTAAGCAGATGAGAATTAGTAATGAGGTGAAAAATAGCGCCTGGTTACTTTTTTGGCGCTAAAGACGCCACGTACCGCCTGAGTTGGCGCTAAAGTCGCCACATTCTATCTGATTACTTGCTTGGCGCTAAAGACGCCACGTACCGATTGAATCCTGGTCACTGATTACCAGCTACTAATTTCCATCTACTTATCACTAGCTACTATCTTCTAATTACTTCTACCTTTGAGGCGGAAATGTTTCGCCTTGCCGCTGTGTCTTCGGATGCGGAGGAAAGTCCGGGCAGCATAGAGCGCCATACTTCCTAACAGGAAGGGGTCCAGCCTGAAAGGGTGCGGGCTACAGACAGTGCCACAGAGAATATACCGCCACGCAGCAATGTGTGGTAAGGGTGAAAAGGTGGTGTAAGAGACCACCGGTCGACTGGTGACAGGAGGCGCATGGTAAACCTTATGGGCTGAAAGATCAAATAAGTTCCGAATCCCGGGCGGCTCGTCCGGGTTCCGCAAGGACGTCGGAACGGGTAGATCGATGGAGGGCAGGCGTGAGTCAGTTCCCAGATAAATGGCAGGGCAAGGGAGCAATCCCTGGACAGAACCCGGCTTACAGAAACATTTCCTCCTGGCTACCGCAACCCCTTTTTCAGATGGAAAGAGGGGGCGGTGGTG
>DAIOVD010000119.1:0-12933 GCA_036759185.1 Catalimonadaceae bacterium
CTTCAACAGAGATTTCTCTCAGCGAAAGGCGATTGGTTTTGTGTATCATATTCCATCATTTTGATTGCAGCAATGCCGTAAGCCGGGATTTAACAGAATCCCATTCATGATCGAGTATGCTGAAATAGGCTGAGTTTCGTTTTGTGCCATTGTCCCTGAGCATATCGTGTCTGAGAATCCCTTCAAACTGACCTCCGATTTTGGCTATGGCTTTTCGGGAACGAAGGTTGTTCTCATCCGTTTTTAGCTGTACCCGCTGGGCCTCCATTCGCTCAAAGCAATACGAAAGAAGCAGGAGTTTACATTCCGTATTCACTGCCGTGGCCCAGTGATCCGGATGAAGCCAGGTCCAGCCGATCTCGAGTTTCCGGTGAATGGCCTGAATATCCATCAGTCTCGTGCTGCCAATCAGCCGGTTGTCCTTTTTATGACAGATCACAAATGGAAACTGATTTCCTTTCTCTCTTTCCAGCAAGGCAATGGAAAGCGTATGGCGAGCATTCGCTCCTTTCGACAAATCGATTGGAAAAAATTCCCAGATGCGGGCATCCGTTGCCAAAGCTTCCAGTTCATCAAAATGTTCCGCTTCGAGTGGCAACAACGTAACCACGTTCCCTTCCATTACTTTCGGACTTTCCTTCCAGACCCTGTTTTCCATAGAGCATTTTTTGTTGGGGCAAAGGAGAATCCTTTTTTAAAATCAGTACAGATACAAATTTGTGTTTTTCTATGGATACAGATACGTTTGTGCAATGCAGAAAAAAGAATTGCTGTACATCCAGATCGCCAATTCCATTGAGCACCAGATCAAAAATGATGTATTGAAAGTTGGGGACAAGCTGCCCTCTTTGCGCACTCTTGCCCAGGAAAAAGGGGTAAGCCTGAACACCGCCCTGCAATCGTATTTTGAACTGGAGAGCAAAGGGCTCATTGAATCCAGGCCACAATCGGGGTACATCGTTTCGTATTCATCGAAACATTTGCCCAACATTCCGGCGACCAGCCAGCCGATCATGGCGAATATGGAAGATGAATCCGAAGAAATTATTTTCACCGTGGGCAAAAACAGCGCCTCTGCCAGAATTCAACTGGCATCCGGGGTTCCGTCCATTGAACTGCTGCCGGAAGCGAAACTGAATAAAGCCATTGTCCAGGCCACCCGTTCGATCAAAGGAAGCGGACTCAATTACGATAAGGAAGGTAACCAATCCCTGAAAAAGCAGGTGGCACTGCGATCGCTTTTATGGGGCGGAAAACTGGTGGCCGATGATCTGATCACCACCTCGGGAAGCATGGACGCCATTTCTACCTGCATGCTTTCGCTTACAGAGCGGGGCGACACCATTGCGGTTGAAAGCCCTGTTTACTTTGGCATTCTGCACCTGGCCAAAAGTTTGGGATTGAACGTGCTGGAACTGCCGACCAATCCGGTTACCGGAATTGAAGTGGAGGCTTTGAAAAAAGTACTGGAAAGCAACAAGATTAAACTTTGCCTTCTGGTCAGCAATTTCAGCAATCCACTGGGAAGCTGCATGCCCGAGGAACACAAAAAAGAGGTGGTTCGACTCATGGAAAAGCACAATGTTCCCCTGATTGAAGACGATCTTTTTGGTGATTTGTATTTTGGTCACCACCGACCCACCTGTTGCAAAACCTATGACGAAAGCGGCATGGTGTTGTGGTGCAGTTCGGTATCCAAAACATTGGCACCCGGATATCGGGTGGGCTGGGTGGCACCCGGGAAGTTCAAGGAAAAAGTTTCCCGTACAAAACACTTCCATTCTTTGTATTCCACATCCGTTACCCATGAAGCCATTGGCTGGTTTCTGGAAAACGACCGGTATGAAAACCATGTACGGAAACTGCGGCAAACCCTGCACCGGAATTCGCTTTTGTTTCTCCGAAGCATCCATGCGAATTTCCCGGACGATACGCGGGTAACCATTCCACAAGGGGGATTGCATTTGTGGGTGGAGTTGAACAAACGGATCGACACCGTAGATTTATACAATAAGGCCATGGTGCATAAAATCAGCATCGCACCCGGCAGAATGTTTACGCTTCAAAACCAATACAACCATTGCATGAAACTCAATTGTGGACTGGTTTGGGGCGATGAAGTGGAGCAGGCACTGAAAAAGGTTGGGGAACTGGCCGCTATGATTTAGCGTTTATCGGTTTTGTGGGTAGGATAAAACCTGGAAGTTTTTAAAATCCCGTAACCCCTACTGCTTTTTGACAAAGATCTTCCTGGAATAGGATCGGGTGGCGGTTTGAATATTCACCACATACATGCCATCCGCCATCGTGCCCAATTGCAACTGCAGCTTATCCGACCGGAGGTTTTCAGTCCATGTTCTCACCACTCTGCCCTCTGCATCCATCATCTTTACCTTGGTAATGTTATCCAATCCTACAATGTTGATTTGGTCAGATGCGTGATTCGGAAAAATACTCACCTCATTTTTTACAAGGTCTTTGGATCCCGTTACAACAGAGTCTCCGTAGCAATTGTCCGGCACCACATGTACGGGCTTGAGAATCTGAGGCAGCTTCTGGTTGCCAAATCCAGTGTTCTGGGTTTGATCGAAGAGTGTGTAATTCAATGTGCTGTTACTGGCACCCAGCCAATCCTGCATGATCGTTGAAAAAACACGACGGTAATCAAACTGAACCGTTTTCACCTGGTAGTTGTTGGCCTGCGTAGCTTCACTCAGATTGATGTTGGTTCCCGAAATACCCGGACGAACCACCGATCCAAACAAAAACATAGGGGCCACTTCACCATGGTCCGTTCCCAGACTTCCGTTCTGCGCTATTTTCCGTCCGAACTCCGAAAACGTTAAACCCATCACATCGTCACCCAAACTCTGGTTGTTCATGTCCGTTACAAAGGCCAGAATTGCTTCTGACAACTGCTGCAGCAAACTGGCATGGGTACCCAAATGGGTTTCATTCTGAACCACCTGGCCCGAATGGGTATCAAAACCACTGATTTTAACCAGGTACACTTTTGTGTTCAGACCACCTGAAATGAGTTTACCCACTGTTTTTAACTGATTGGCCAGAAACGTATTGGGATAGGTGGCGGCATTGGTACCGGCACTAAACGCATTGCTGATGCTGTTGGCATAGACATTGGTGCTGGCGTCATTCTGAATAATAAACTGCAGCAGGTCACCAAAATCTGAGGTTGGAATGTTGGCAGGCGGTTCCCCTCCGAGGCCATTGATAATGGAATAATATCCATTGAGATCCTGGTTGTTGAGATTCATTGACAACCCGGTGTGTTCTGCACCATGGAAACCAAGAGAATTGTCGCTGCTCCCGAATTGCAGACCCAACGGGTAGCTCGCAGAAAGGAAATCAGCATAATACCTTTCGAGAAAGCGCCCCATCCACCCACTGCTGATGGCGTTGTTTTCCGGGGTGCCATCGCCTCCTGTCAACCAAAGATCGGTTGATTTAAAGTGCGATTTATCCTGAGCCGGATAGCCAACTCCCTGGACGATGCGCATCAAACCGGCATCATACAAACTTTTAAAACCGGTAAGGGCAGGGTGCAATCCAACCTGAGCATCCAAAGGAAGGGTAGAATCCAGGGTGATCACCTTATTATTCCCCGTGAGGTTTAGTTTGATGGTCGGCCTGAGACTGCTGTACAGATCATACTGGTTAATGGGAACCACCGTATTTAATCCATCGTTGGCTCCCTGCAGCTGGATGATCACCAGTTTTTTATTGGTGCTCACCGGACAGCTGGCCATATCGAATGTATTGAACATCGACATCACCTGTGAAGGCAACATGATCAAAGCGTTTGCCGAAGCGGTCAGTTTTATGAAATTTCTTCGTTGCATGGTTCCGGATTAAAAGATTTGAACTTCGGGGGCGCTTAACATTTTGTTCAGCAAAAGCTTCAGTCTGGGCTCCACAACCGTGGCATTGTTGGTACTGGTGTAGTCCGACCAGGCCGTTTCCCAGTAGGCATCATCCAGGCCTTGCAGTAAATATGAATTCTTAAAATAATTCACCCGGTTGAGATCAGGCTCCAGAGCAAAGAGAGCTGAGCAAAGTTCCAGGCACAAAACGTTGGGGTCGCCTGGCTCGGACACAATTCCGTTGTCCTTCAACACCTCGGCTATCTTAATGATCCCGAAAATGTTGGCATTGTTTCCAATCCGGTTTTTGCCATCCAGCAATGATTCTCCCATTCTGTACCGGGCAATAAGAGTGGAAGCTGAAATCCATGTTTTGCTGTACTCCGGATTCTGGTAATAGGCCGGATGCCCTGCTACATTTTCAGGATCAAACAGCACCATATTGGCTGAGATTAAAAAGGTATTGTGAACAAAATTCTGCCAGAACGAAATGTAAAAATTGGATGAGGCTGCTGCCGGATCCGGGATCGAACACCCAAGATAGGTGCACACTTCCGAAAGCAACTGGATGGGAGATTTGATGATGGCTCCAACTGTTTCATCATCCGCGTTGGCATCGTCCAGGTCGTAAAAATGCTTGCTCTCAAGAAGCATTCTCAAAGCAGGCAGCAGTTCATAATTGTCAGCAAACAACTTCTGGGCAAGGGGTCCAATCACATTTTGCTCGGTCTCCTGGCTGATGTTGCCCTTCACAAAATAGATGTACAGCTTTCGGCAGATGTGTTTTGCCGTTTCGATTTTGGCGAAAACCATGTCCACAAACTGACTTAGTTCCGTTTCCATCCCGGCATCGGATGTTGCGCCGTTGATCTGCACCAGGTTGAATGCACTGCTGAAAACCTTCGCACTTGTATTGTGCTGGCTAAAGTTGGTGTTCCCTCTGGGCAGACCGGTATCAGGATCTGTGGTGCTTCTGGAACTGTCTCTCTCGAAACCAGTCAGCACTTTTGCGGCCTCAACAATATCATTTTCCGTGTAGTTGGTGTAGTTTCCGGGGCCGATCTGAGGTCCCTTTCCAATGGTAAACAACTCGAGAAACTCTCTGGCGTAGTTTTCATTTGGCGAATTTTTCCGGTTGGAGTCGTTGTTGAGATAATCCAGCATCGAATTATCCCGGGTCATTTTCAAAGCAAAATGTTTGTAGTTTCCCTGGGCATAAAAAAGGCACAACCGGATGTGGTCATAAAACTCCGTGGCAGAACCCGCCCCGTTTTGTTTTCCTACTGTGAAACGGGTGGTGAGGAAATGAGACAGCTTATACTGGATCGTTGGATTGTGTATCGCATTGTACCACCACCAGCCGGCAACCAGAATCGCTTTTCTGCCCTGGCCGGTGAAACTGGTGGCTGCATTTGAGGACTCTGTCCAGAAACCATCCGGACTGGCTGATGGTAAAGGATCATAAGGCAGCGGAATTGTGGGTGCCGCATTCTGGGTCAGAACATCCATTGCCTGTGCCGGCGTTAACAAGGCCAACTGGTCGATCTGGGTTTTGGTGTACCTGAAACAAGCTCTTCTAAAAAGGTGCCTTGCCATCTTCTTACCTAAAACCAGGGTATGCGGATCCAATGATGCCATGTTCTTTGTGTGGTTGATTTAGATTTCAAAGGTAGAAATTGACCCTTGCCTTTTTCCCTTTCTGTACCAAAAATAAATCCGTTCAAACGTCGGGATCATTTGATTTGGACAATGCCGGAAAGGACGTGTCACTTTACCGGGATGCCTGAATTATCTCCAAAAAGAAAATGGTTTTTATCCTCTATTGCCCGCAAACAGCGAATGTAATTTTTGGGGATTTCGCTGCCGGGAATGCAGATTCTGATTATCGATACACTCGATAATGCGGCGTAACGATGACAGAATTCTGGCAGGGAAGACAACATACCGTAGTGAAAATCCGAAATGACGGCTACGGTTCCTGCCTTCAGATCAGCCTTTTCTCAAACGCAGCGGCCACGGCAGCGGCAACCGAATTGACTTGCAGCTTTTCGTAAATATGACGGATGTGGGTATTGACCGTCGGGATGGAAATGAAGCACTTGTCGGCGATCATTTTATAGCTCAGTCCTTTCACCAGTAAACCCAGTATTTCCACTTCACGCTCCGTAAGATTTATATCCGGTTTGGCCTGTGGCCGGTTGTCTCTGGCGAAAAGTCGGAGCACCTGCCGGGCAATGGTGGGTGTCATCGGCGCACCGCCATCCAGTACGTCCTCAATTCCTTTCAACAGTTCCGATGGCGATGCCTTTTTGAGGATATACCCATCGGCACCGGCACAGATGCAGGCAAAGACCTTGTCGTCATCTTCAAAAACGGTTTGCATCAGAATTTTGAGGTCCGGGAAGTTTTTCCGGAGAAGGATCAGACCTTCTATTCCATTCACATTTGGCATGTCCACATCCATCAGCACCACATCCGGTTTCGAATCTTCCACATGCTGAACCACCTGCCGGCAATCGGGCCAGGTTCCCACACATTCCATGTTGGTGGTCATGCTGATGAGCAGAGAGAGTCCATCCCTGCGGCTCTCGTTGTCATCGAATATGGCGATCTTGATTTTCACATGACAAAGGACTGAATTGATGCGTTCTTATCATATCATTAATATTAATGATATCGAAGCAAACATACGTAGAAGCGTTCTTTTCCGGTAGGAAGAAAGGGATCCGGCACCACAATTCATCCGGACAAAATCACACGGCAAACCGGACTTCGATTCTGGTGCCTGCTCCTGGCTCCGATTCCATCCGGATTTCGGCCTTCAGATCTTCCGCCCGTTTTCTCATGTTCCGCAACCCGTTACCACTTTGGTTTGATTTGAGATCAAATCCGATACCATTGTCTTCAATTTTGAGGTGAATCTGCTGGTTTTCGCAGGTCAATTCCACCATCAGCACTGTGCAACCGGAATACTTCGCCGCATTGTTCACGGCCTCTTTGATCAACAAAAACAGATCTTTCCGCTTTTCCATATTCAGGTTCAAATCCGACAAATTCTCGGTAACCCGGAAGTCAACTTCTGCACCCTTTGCTTCCATCACCTGCACCACAAATGCCCGGATCCGGTTCACCAGATTGTCGAACCGGTCGTTTTTCGAGTTGATGCTCCACACAATGTCGCTCATGCTTTCCATCATGTTTTTGGTGTCGGAGTTGATCCGGTTCAGAACCTGGTTTACTTTATGGTCTTCGGGCAACATCCGCCGGGCGGCTTCTCCAAACAGCGAAATACTGCTGAGGGTTGAGCCGATTTCATCGTGGAGGTCGAGGGCAATCTTGTCCCGAAGGCGGATGATTTTCAGTTCCTGAGCCAGCCTATAGCGGTAAAATCCATACAGCATTCCACCAAAACTGAGGATGGCCAGCGTGCGAAACCACCAGGTTCCCCACCAGGGTGGCGAAATAAAAATGGGCATCCGGGTGATGTGCGGACTCCAGATACCGTCTGCATTGGCCGTCCTTACCTGAAATGTGTATTCGCCCGGATCGAGGTTTGTGTAGGTGGCCTCGTTGAGGCTTGTTGCTGGTTGCCAATCCTTGTCAAGCCCTACGAGTTGGTATTGAAACTTATTCGAAATGGGATCTTCGTAATCATTGCTGGCGTATTGAAAAGTGAAATAGTTTTGGGTGTGGGTTAGATGCAGCTCGGGGGTGGCGAAAATTTCTTTTTCCAGTATTGTTTGGGAAGAATCGCCCCAAACGGGTTTATTGCCGATTTTGAAACCTGTGAAAAACACAGCGGGCTTGAAATCATTGTCCTTTATTTCTTCCGGATCGAACACATTGATGCCATTGATTCCCCCAAATGCCAGACGGCCATCGCTTAGTTTGCAGGAAGCATAGCGGTTAAATTCATCACTTTGGAGCCCATCCTTTTGAGTAAATACTTTGACAGCAAGGGTTTTGGGGTTGAACCGGGTCAAACCCTTGTTGGTGCTCAGCCATAAGTTTCCAGCTTTGTCGTCCAACACGCCATAGACCACATCGTTTGGAATGCCGGTGTTTCTGGAGTGAAAGGTCTGGCATTTGCCGGTTTGCTTGTCAAACTTCACCAGGCCGTTTCCATTGGTGCCGATCCATAAAATCTCCTTTTGTTTTGGGTCGTTCAACACGGAAAACAAAACCTTGCCCGGCAGGCTGTTTGCCTGGTTTTCTTTGGGTTCAAACAGTTTCCAGGCTGTTGATTGGGGATCGAAGCAAAGCAAACCGTGGGTGGTGGCGATCCAGATTTTCTCTTCCCGATCAACTGTGATCGCTGAAATAAAAGGCAAATTACTGTGAACATCCGGGCAGGGGAAGGTTGAAACTTTTCGAATCACAGGCCTGGTCAGGTCCTCAATCCGGTACAACTCCCCAGAACAGGTGCGAAAAAGCCATCCCTTACCATTTGCAGAGGGTATAATGTAAAAGGCATCTAAAATGGTATCTTCTTCAAAAAGGGGTTTTACAATGTTAAAGTCTTTGTCTAAAAAATAGGCATTATGGTTCATGGATGCCCAATAGCCGTTTTCCACTGGAAAAACCCAGGTGGCATGAAAGAGCGAATCCTGATTGCCACCATTCCTGGCAAGCAAATTTTCGCCCTTCGTTTTCCCATATTTTGGTTTGCCGAGAATGGTTCTTGTACGCAGATCGTAGCGAAACAATCTGCCTTGATTTGAAAGCCAGAGTTGCTTGTTGGCTTTGTCTTCCACCAATTCATTGACAGAAAAACCCCCGCCTGGCAAAAGCGTAGCATGTTTAAATCGCTCAACCTTTGGGTTAAAAGGAAACAAACCATAACCCAGGGAACCCATCCAACCCTGTCCGCTTTGGTCGAAATATGCAGCAGAACCAGACAATTGATCCTGTCCGATTTCAGGGTTTTGGCTTCGTATTTCTGCCATAGAATTCGATTCAACATCCCAGCAAAGCGGAACACGCGAATAGCGATGAATCCACAGCTTACCTTCTTTATCGAACCGGGCGGCTCCAAAGTAGTTTTTGTTATGGGTAAGGCTCCCAATCACCTTTTGCCTTTTTTGATCGTAAACAAAGTACTTATTTGATGCCATCGCCCTGACTGCCAGTCGGTGGTTCACGGTGTCCTCTGCCATGATCGAAAACGGCTCTTTTTCATAATCCGGGGTTAAGGCAGCAGAACGGCCTTCCGATGCGAACCGGGAATAATGGAATTTTTGAAAGCTGGGCTTCTGCTTCAAATCCGGATGAGTAAACACCCAGATTGAATCGCCAGAAGAGAGGTACAAATTCTGATTCCTGGTCAGAAAATAGCCAAAACCGCTGGGGTTAACCGGTTGCGGAAATGGGAGATATCGGCTATGGTCATTCAATAGAATATCATATCCAAAGCCCTCTGATTCTTTTTTCTCAACAACATCTGCCCAAATCCAGTAACGAGCGTTGGAGAGTACCACCTGACCGGAAGCCAAAGGAGTGGCAACCAATCCAAAATCGCTGTTTGTCAGGTTTAGGTCTTTCATCTTGTGCTTTAACCGAAAGGTGCTTTCCGTTTCCGGATTGAAAACATCCACATTATTTTTGGTGTAAGTGATCCAGATCAAGCCTCGCTTATCAACAGAAAGCTGTAGAATTTCGTTTTCAGAAAGCGAGTTGGTGTCGGCAAGCTGGTGACGATAGACTTTGAACTGACGGCCATCAAACCGGTTTAGTCCGTCCTTGGTGGCAATCCATAAAAAGCCCCGATGGTCTTGAACAACATGATTGATGAACCCCTGCGAAAGGCCTTGTTCGATGCCGATGTGTTCCAATTGCACCTTTTTGATTCCTGCAGGTGATGGCTGTGCCGAAATGACCCCGGCAAAAGCCAGGAACAAAAGCAAAAGCAGCAAGCGGGTAGTCAAAATCAAACAGGGTGAAAGCAAAATCAAAGGTGTGGAATTCGAAGGATGTGGGCAAACCCAGGTTGGTTAGAGGGAAGGGGTACCATCCGCCAAGGCCTGTTTTCTAATGAAATCCCATCATACAAGTGGCTTAAGCGCTGCATTTCATGGATCAATATCATTAAATCCAATGATTGACGGGCGTGGGTTCCCGGGCCAACCTTTGCATTGTTCACCAAACAGAACAGTTCAATGAAAACATTCAAAACTTTTTTACCCGCTTTTCTCCTGCTCGGCATCGTGGGGGCCAAAGCACAATCCTCCCTCAATGCCTCAGGTGGAAAAGCCACCGGCACGGGTGGAAGCGCCAGCTACTCGGTTGGTCAGTTGGCTTATACCACGGCTACCGGAACGGGTGGTTCGGCATCAGCCGGTGTGCAGCAGGCCATCGAGATTTTTACCGCCAACGAGGAGCTGCAAAGCATTCGGCTTTCGGCTTTGGCCTTTCCCAATCCGGTGGAGACCAGTCTGACCCTGCAGATCACCGACCCAAAATGGAGTGAGTTACGCTATGAGCTCATCGACATGAGTGGCCGGATCCTTTTCAATTCAAAAGTGAACGGAGAAATCACTCAGATTCCTTTTGCCAGCCAGGCGGTTGGGACCTACACTTTGCGGGTTGTGCAAGGACAAAACGAAATCAAATCATTCAAAATTCTTAAAAACAAGTAATCTCCAATTGTTATGAAAAAGTTCATTTTCGGCGCCATGGCGCTATTCCTATCCGCCTCGGTCGCTTTTGCCCAGGCACCAAGACAATTCAGTTACCAAACAGTTGTACGCAACTCCAGCAATGCCCTGGTTGCCAACTCCAATGTAGGAATCCGGATATCCATTTTGAAAACATCTGCAACCGGGGTCTCTCAATACTCCGAAAGACATTCTGTAACAACCAATGCCAACGGACTCGCTTCCTTAACCATCGGGACAGGAACCCAAACCACAGGTTCATTAGCCAACATTGAGTGGATAAACGATAACTATTTTGTAAAAACCGAAGTAGATCCTGCCGGTGGAACCAACTACAACATCACAGGCACCAGCCAGATACTGGCAGCCCCTTACGCTTTGAATGGGTTTATGCCCGGACCTTATAACGACCCAACCTTCAAAGGTGGTGGCGGAGGTTGGACCCGTATCGGTGGCAAAACCGGCTTGACATTCTGGGCAAACGACAGCATACAGTTGAACGATAGGCCTTTATTGAGTCTTTTTAATGACAATAGAATGGAGCTTCGCGGAGCAGGTGCAGAAATATTTGTTGGAACAAGAGCCTTAGGAGATGGCGCACTTTGGCTTGGAAATGCAAACCACGGGATCAAAAGGACACTCAATGATGTGACCATTCAAACCCTGGGAGGTGGAAATACAGGCATGATTATTTTTGCCAATGGTGGCGCTGCCACACCAACGGAAAGAATGCGGATTTTCCACAATGGGAATGTGGGGATTGGAACGGCTAACCCTACAGCTCTACTTTCGGTTAACGGCTCGGCAAACAATACGACTGGCTCCTGGGGAACCTTTTCGGATGCCCGGTTGAAAACCATTGATGGAAAATTTTCAGAAGGTTTAAGTACGATCATGAAAATCAATCCAGTGAAGTTCCATTACAATGATAAGGCTCCGCTCCAAAGCAATGATCAGCAGATCGGAATCATTGCACAGGATTTGGAAAAAGTAGCGCCCTACATGGTGAGCAAATCTGAAGCAGGTGACATCAAAGACTTAAGGCAGGTAAACAACCAGGCGTACACCTTCTTACTTATCAATGCTGTAAAGGAGCAGCAGGCGCAGATCGAAGCCCTCAGAGCCGAAAATGCTGCTTTGAAAACTGAAAACAAAGAAGTGAAAACCTCTTTGAACACCTTCCAAACTCAAATCGAAGCCATACAGGCCAAACTGGAAGTTTTGGTCCCAGCTGAAACTGCGAAAAAGTAACGGTTTTATTTTCAACCCAAACAAAAAACACCCCCTCCCAAAAAGGCGGGTGTTTTTTTGCTCAAACCAAAGGATAAACACAAGCCTCACGAACAAGTAGAAATGGATTTCTCTTCCCACAACCGATGAATTTTCACGATTGACAGATGGCCATTCCGGTAAGTCCTTTGCAAGAAGAATCATGTAGAAATTTTTGATACCCGGCCTTTTAGTCTTTAGATTCATTGCCCACAAAGCAGAGACGGAAGTGGAAGTAAAACCGGCAAGGACATTTAACCGCGGCACCGCTTCCGCAAAGTGCTACATATCTGGTTATAGCGGGGGGGTTGGATTTTTTCGGGCTACTTCAATTTAAAGCAGAAAGTCCTCGTAATTCGTTGGATCTACAACTTGTGTGCTGCCGCCAGGGTATCCCACTAAAAAAGGGGCAGGAAAACGGACTTTTTCCTTTGGTTTCCATTTGAACTCCCAGGCATTCATAATACCACCCTCCTCTTCCAGATAGTCAATCTCCTGTTGGGTGCTGGTGCGCCAGAACCAGGAATTCACGAATTTCGAATGATTGCGGTTGTGCTTCAGGCGCTCTGCCGCCAAATGGTTTTCCCAAAGTGCACCCACATCGCTTCGCAGGGCAAGGGGATTGAAATTTTTGATGATGGCGTTCCGGATTCCAGTATCGTAGAAATACACCTTTTTCGACTTCTTTAATTCGCTCCGCACATTTCGGTTCAATGCCGAAAGGCGGAAGACGACAAATGCCTTTTCTAAAACATCGATGTAGCGCTCAACTGTCTCCTTATCAATCTCCGCAAGTTGGCTGAGTTCATGGTAGGATACTTCCTGGCCTATCTGCAAGGCAAGTGCCTGCACAAGTTTCTCCAATACGTGGGGCTTTTTTATGTTGCCAAAGCGTAAAATGTCTTTGTACAAATAGCTGTCGGCCAGAAGCTGAAGCGTCTCCCGGGCCTCTCCGGGCTTGTTCACCACTTCGGGATAAGAGCCGAAAAGGAGCCGTTGTTCAAGCAAACGTTTCTCCTCCAGCAGACTGGAATGGTTCTTTAATTCTTCAAACGAAAACGGGTAGAGATGAAACTCATACTTCCTGCCTGTGAGTGGCTCATTGAGCTTATCTGCCAGTTCAAAGGAAG
>DAIOVD010000120.1:0-5507 GCA_036759185.1 Catalimonadaceae bacterium
TTTACCGTCAAGGAGAACACTGGATATACGGCCCGACAAAGCCAGTGTTCTCCTTGACGGTAAATACAAAGAAGTTCCGCCCACAGAAGTGAAAGTCGGGGATACCATACAGATAAAGGTAGGAGAAAAAGTTCCGCTCGACGGTGAAATGCTCAGTGAGTCAAGCAGTTTTAATACTGCAGCACTGACGGGAGAAAGCAAGCCCTCTTCGATTCAGAAAGGCCAAACGGTACTTGCCGGAATGATCAACGAGGAAAAGGTCGCAGAGTTAAAGGTCTTAAAACCGTTCGGCGAAAGTTCCCTTGCCCGTATTCTGTCGATGGTGCAGGATGCCACGACAAGGAAAGCCAAAACGGAACAATTCATCCGGAAGTTTGCCCGCATATATACGCCTATTGTAGTGGGTTTGGCAGTACTTATTGCTTTGTTACCCTACCTTTTTGTGGCAAACTATGTGTTTAACGACTGGTTATACCGGGCACTCATCTTTCTTGTTATTTCCTGTCCATGCGCTTTAGTCATTTCCATTCCTCTTGGATATTTTGGGGGAATAGGTGCTGGTTCTAAAAACGGAATTCTGTTTAAAGGTTCTAACTTCCTTGACCTCATGACACAGGTAAATGTTGTGGTCATGGATAAAACCGGCACGTTGACAAAAGGAGTTTTCAAAGTCCAGGAAATCAAAAGTTATGATATTCCAGAAGAGGAATGGCTCACATTAGCTGGTGCATTGGAAGCAAAATCAAACCACCCGGTTGCAAAGGCGGTTGTAGAACGGGTAGGTAAAACAACCGCCAAAATAAAAATCACCGATTCGGAGGAAATCAGCGGCCACGGTTTGAAAGGCAATGCAGACGGCAAAACTATTTTGGCTGGAAACCTGAAGCTGATGGATAAATTCAAAATCCACATTCCAGAAGAGCTGCGAACCATTTCCGATACAATTGTGGTGGTTGCAATTGATAAAAAACTTGCGGGCTATCTCACTATAGCGGATGAGATCAAAGAAGACAGCAAGCAGGCCATTGATGAATTCAGGTCCATGCAAATCAAATCCATTATGCTTTCCGGTGATAAACAGGCCGTAGTGGATAAGGTGGCAAAGCAATTGGGTATTGATACCTCCTTTGGCGATCTCTTACCCGAGCATAAGGTGGAAAAGCTAGAAAAGGTAAAAAGGGACCGAAAAAATGTAGTTGCTTTTGCCGGAGACGGCATTAATGACGCTCCGGTTCTGGCATTGAGCGATGTAGGAATTGCCATGGGTGCTTTAGGTAGTGATGCAGCTATTGAAACAGCCGATGTCGTGATCCAAACCGACCAGCCCTCCAAAATCGTCACCGCTATCAAAATTGGGATGGCAACCAAAAAAATCGTCTGGCAAAACATTGGTCTTGCCTTTGGGGTTAAAGTGATCGTTCTTGCTTTGGGAGCAGGTGGGATTGCCACCATGTGGGAGGCCGTATTTGCGGATGTGGGCGTGGCTATGCTGGCTATTTTAAATGCGGTGAGGATTCAAAAAATGAAATTCTAATGAGTAAAATATTGTCTCAAAACAAAAGCCTTATTAAAAGGGTAGGCGGCCTTCCAAAACTTTCTTTCTGTATTCTGCTGTCAATTGCCGCATATTTTATTATGGCGGTTTTTGAGATTGAGACTCTTAGCAGAATAATATTAAGTTGGGAAGTCTTTTGCCTGGCTATGATTATTCTGAGTTGGATTCTTTTTTTGTTTCCACACCGGAAGAGCAATGTTTGGTTTTCGAAAAACAGGATGACGGAATTAAGGTAATTTTTGTCCTCGTGCTGATTGCAGCCTTTTTCTCCGTCTTTGGAACCTTATTGCTACTTGCAGGAAAAAAGGAGGAGGGGAATACATTTCACATGCTCGTCTCCATGTCAACAATCTTGCTGTCCTGGATTTTACTTCATACCATCTTTGCAATTCGTTACGCTCATTTGTATCATGACCACAATAAGCTAAAAACAGGCAGTAACGTCGGGGGGATCAATTTTCCAGACATGATACAACCTGATTATATGGATTTTGCATATTTCTCATTTGTGATTGGAATGACATTTCAGGTTTCCGATGTGGTTGTAAGTTCAAGAGTTATCCGGAGGTTTGTTTTGATGCATGGATTCATCTCCTTTTGGTTTAATACGGTTATTGTGGCTTTGGCAATCAGTACCATTTCAAATATTAGTAAGTGAAAGAATCAATCCCACAACTCCACCCTCCAGGGATGTCAGTGCAACCATCGCAGTGGGACGTTCAAGCAAAAACATTCATTTCGGCTTTTATTGGGGAAACGAAATTTCAGACCCGGACAACCTTCTTTTAGGACAAGGCAACCAGTATCGCTACATACTGGTGACAGACAAAGAGAATTTTCCAAAAGCCTATATGGAGAACCTTGTGAAGGAAGCCTACGCAAATTCTCTGGCAAAAGTTAAAGACCCGAAACAAATCATCAGCGGCCAGACCATTGTAAAATCGGTTTCCGACAAAAAGCGACCTGACAAACCGGAGAAAGTAGCGAAGGCGAAAAAGGCATAACATTGGACTAAAAAACCTGGAAGGTGTCGCCCACTGCTAGAGCAGGGGTTTTAAACAAGGCGCCATTTTCAATCTCATATTGCGTTCGTTGCGCTGCGCTAACTCTGCGAATAAGTGAAGACAGCGAAAAACTAAATTAATGAAAAACCCAAGTGATTTCTAGATACTAACTCATTTCTTTCTCACCTTTGTAAAAATGAGATAGCATGCCCGAATTGGTCATAAAATATAAAAACAAAAGAACGTTGGATGTCTTACTGGATATTTCAAGGTATTTTGGGTTTTCGGTAATTCTACCAAAGCAAACCAAGCCTGAAAAGGATTTTCAATTGAATGGGGTAACGATCCTGGCAGCGGATAAATCGATTGATGCTTCTGAACTTGAACCGGTATTTACGGGAAAAAGTATTGATGCCAAACAGTTACGAACCGATGCATGGCAAAGAACAAGGTAATATGTGACACCGATGTCATGATTGATTATTGGGATACCAGCAGTCCCAGACATGCCGATACAAAAGATATCATAGAGAATAAAATTGGCCTTGACCAAGTTGTGATCTCGGCGATCACTAAAATGGAGTTGCTGGCAGGCGCTGTTAACAAGGGAGAAGAAACCAAAATAAACAAAATGGTCAGGCGGTTTAATATTGCGCTGATCAATAATGAAATCACAATCGAGGCCCTTCAATTATTTGAAGCCTATCGTCTCAGCCATGGCCTGGCAATACCGGATTGCTTTATTGGAGCAACTGCAAAAACCATCGGAATTGAGTTGTTTACCTACAACACAAAAGATTTCAGGTTTATAGCTAAACTGAAATTATTTTCAGTCCTTTAGTAAGAGTATATACGTAGTACCTGGTTTCTTTTAGCAATAAGAACCAGAAACCTGGAAGGTGGCCCCAAAGCGCCATGTATCATCTTCGAAGATTTTAAATGTCGCCTTTTTTCATAACCCAGCTTTCACAAGCGCTTGCGGAGTCAAATCCAAAGTCCTACCTTCGACAGACAGATGGAAGGATTTCAAATCACCAGCAAGAGATACTTTGAGGAGTACATGTCATTGATTGGCAGGGAAATAAAAAACCTTGTCAAGAGTTTCGATTTCAATTACAAGGATTCAGATCCTGGATATCAGACCCAGGCTTCTGCCGTTTATTCATCAAACATTGAGGGCAATACCATAGATCTGAACTCATTCATGAATTTCAAATTATCAAATGAGAAGTTCAAACCGGGGAAAGAAATAAAGGAAATTGAAGACTTAATTCTCGCATATGACTTTGCTCAGAAAGAAATTTTGAACCAGAAAAACTTCCGGATGGTTCATAAAATTCTGGCTGAAACTTTGTTAATAATTGGTTTGAGAGGGAAGTACAGAAATGATAAAGTTGGTGTTTTTGGGGATTCCGGATTGGTATATCTGGCAATTGAATCTGAATTTGTTCAGGAAACAATGAACGAATTCTTTTCAGGAATCGAAGAACTATTATCAAATGATTTAAGCATGGAAGAGGTTTTTTATTTCGCCTCATTGATTCATTTGAAATTTGTTCACATCCATCCATTCAGAGATGGAAATGGCAGGGCTGCAAGAATTCTTGAAAAGTGGTTTATAGCAGCAAAACTTGGTGAAGAATTTTGGAAATTGCCTTCCGAAAAATATTACAGAGACAATCAAGCTGCTTATTATAAGAACCTCAACTTAGGCGTTAATTACTATGAGTTGAATTATGATAAAAGTTTGCCCTTCTTAGCAATGCTGCCAAATTGCATGAAATAAAAGAGAAATCCTGGGTTTGTAGTTCCGTAGAGAGTTCTCCAAAATCCCCCTCCTGGTTGTTGTTTTCCTCTGAGGAATAATTCGTACTTTCCTTAGCCGCCACGGAAATTGCATTCTGTCGCTAAAGCGCCACTTCGTGTTGCTTTTAGCTCCATTTCGCTCCGCTCAACTTTGCTCAGCATTCATCACTTATCATTCATAATTGATCGGGGAAAACTGGTGCAAAAACACACGACAACTCCCTACTTCAAACTGTTTGATTTCTGACGAAATCGGATTCCTTCCGCCGCAAACAGCACCAGCGACAACCAGACCAGTCCATACCCAATCAATTTGGTAGAAGAAAAGTCTTCTTTAAAAATGAGGATGCCGCAGAGGAATTGCAGGGTGGGCGAGAGATACTGAAGGAATCCCAGCATCGACATCGGGATTTTCTGGGCGGCGGAGGCAAAGAGCAGCAAGGGAAGGGTGGTCACCATTCCGGCACTGATGAGGAGCAGATTGGTGTAGCCATCGGAATGCAGAAACGCACCTCGTCCTTCGGTCTCCCGAAAAACCAGAAACAGAAATGCGGGGATCAGCATACAGGCGGTCTCCAGCAACAATCCCTGCACCGGAGGAAGGGGAGCCGATTTTTTTACGGCCCCATACAATCCAAACGATACCGCCAGTGTGAGCGCAATCCAGGGAACCGAGCCAACCGCAAACGTGAGATACAGCACACCAGCTGCGGCCAGAACCAGAGCCAGAAACTGCCCGGGCCGGAGGGTTTCTTTGTAAAACAGA
The DNA here is from genome assembly GCA_036759185.1 of Catalimonadaceae bacterium. Lineage (GTDB taxonomy): Bacteria > Bacteroidota > Bacteroidia > Cytophagales > Flexibacteraceae > CAMDMI01. Next base: position 5,132 of record DAIOVD010000120.1, read on the forward strand.
ATCCCAAACAGCACGCTGAACAAAGGATTGATGAAATAGCCCAGACTACTTTCGAGTACGTGTCCGGAATTGACGGCCCAGACATACAAAAACCAGTTGATTCCGATGAGGAAACTGGCTGCCGAAAAGATTTTAAAATGAGCCGCCGACGGAACCAGCGACTTCAGTGTCTTCCGCTGCAGGAAAACCGAGACCCCAAGCAACATGATAAAGGACCAAACGATGCGGTGGCCCACAATCTGGAAGGCTTCCACGTGGTGGAGTTCCCGCCAGAAGATGGGAAACAGGCCCCAACAGGCATAGGCGAGGATTCCATGGAGGATGCCTTTGTTCATTGGGCAAAGATGAGGGAAAATTGTTCCCGGAAGTGGAAACG
>DAIOVD010000120.1:5607-7610 GCA_036759185.1 Catalimonadaceae bacterium
TGGTAGTCTTCGAAGACGAAGTCGCCGAGGCCGTCGAGGCCGGAGTAGTAGGCACGGCCGTGGTTGGTTTCGGTGAACTCGCGGACGAATTCCTGTAGGTAGGGATCGGTGGCGATCATGAAGGTGGTGATCGGGATCTGGAGTTTCCGGCACTGGGCGGCCAGATTGAGGGTGCGTTTGAGGATTTTCGGATCGAGGCCGAAACTGTTTTTGTAGTAACGGATGCCTTCCTTTAAACAGGTGGGCTTGCCGTCCGTGATCATGAAAATCTGCTTGTTCTTGTTCTTTTTCCGGCGGAGAAGATCCATGGCCAGTTCAAGTCCGGCCACGGTGTTGGTATGGTAGGGTCCGACCTGGAGGTAAGGCAAATCCTTGATCTGGATCTGCCAGGCATCGTTTCCGAATACCAGAATATCGAGGGTGTCCTTCGGATAGCGGGTGGTGATCAGCTCGGCCAGTGCCATGGCAACACGTTTGGCCGGTGTAATCCGGTCTTCGCCGTACAGGATCATGGAGTGCGAAATGTCGATCATCAGCACCGTCGAGGTCTGGGCTTTGTACTCCGACTCGCGGATTTCCAGATCCGACTCCATCAGGACAAAATCGTCGACCCCATGGTTGATCTGGGCATTGCGGATGGATTCGGCAAACACAATGTTCTCCGGAGAATCGCCAAAAGCAAAGGCCCGGGTCTCGGTTGTGGACTCATCTCCCCTACCCGTCTTCCGTGTCTGGTGATTGCCACCGCTGGCTTTCTTTAGTTTCCCGAATACATCTTCCAGCGACTTTTTCCGGATGGCACGCTCGGTTTTGGGCGTCATTCCCATTCCGCCTCCTTCACCGGGTTCTTCTTTGATGTATCCTTTCGACTTGAGGTCCTCGTAAAAATCGCCCACACCGTACTCAGGTCCGGTTAGTCCGTGTTGTTTGTCCAACTGTGTAAGCCAGGACATGGCTTGTCCCACATCTCCGGATGAAATATTGAGCAACTGAAGGAATATCTTCAGCAGATCATCAAAACCTGCCTTTTTATTCTTTAGCCTTTCCTTGAACTCTGAAAACCGGATCCCTTTCATTTTGTTGGTAGTGGACGTCAAAGGTAGGAAACCCGCATGTGTTTTCTTTGTTTTGAAGAAAGACAATTTGACGGACCGAAACAGGTTTCATCTGCCGAAACCATGAATAAAAACCATCAGGAAAGGTTTTTTGGTTAGTAAAACCATCTTACTTGTTCTTAACAGCTGAACCACTTTATACCGGATGACTGCCAAACAACTTTTCGCCTTACCTTTTCTTTTTTTAGTGTTCGCCGGCTTTTCTTTGAAGGCGCAGACGCAAACTGTGCAGGACAATTTTGAAGGAACCGGAACCATCTCCACCTGGGCTGCCGACGACTGCGATCTGAACATCAGTTTCAACAATCCTTCCGCCAATGGTATCAATACTTCTGCGAAAGTATTGCGGTACAGCGACATAGGAGGACAGTACGCCAACATCCGCTTCGACGTAGCCAATAATTTTGATTTATCGGTGCACCATACCTTCAGCATGAAAGTGTATGTTCCGTCTTCAGGACTCACCGGTAACCAGCAAAACCGGATTTCCCTTAAATTACAGGACGGCACACTTGGTAGTCCCTGGACCACACAGTGCGAAATCAATAAGCCCCTTGTGCTGAATCAGTGGCAGGTGGTAACTTTCAATTTTCAGAGTGATCCTTTCCAGAATTTCGACGCCGGTTCGGCCAACCCAACCCAGCGTTCTGATTTCAACCGTGTACTGATCCAGGTAAACGGCGAAAACAACAGCGACCGTGTGATCGCGTTCATTGACGACTTTCTCTACGACGGAACCATCGCCGGCGACCCGGTGTACGACAACCTGGTCTGGTCTGACGAATTTGACACAGACGGTGTAGTGAACAACACCAAATGGCATCATCAGACGCAGTTACCAGCCGGAGGAAGCTGGTTTAACGGAGAGATTCAGCATTACACCAATCG
>DAIOVD010000120.1:7710-10754 GCA_036759185.1 Catalimonadaceae bacterium
TCATGGAACACTGGGGCACCAACCAAAATTATGTGCAGAGTGCTACGCATACGCCTTCCAGTTTTGGAGGAACCGTCAACGTGGGAGGTCGGGTAATCTCCACCGCATCGACGGCTTTTCATGACTATACGTTGGAGTGGCTTCCGAAAAAACTAGTGTTGAGTGTAGATGGCATTGTTCATTTTACTTACAATCCAGTTGATAAAAACCCCGATACATGGCCTTTCACTGCGGAACAGTACCTTCTGATGAACGTCGCCATTCAGGACAATATCTATCAAGGCTTTACCCAGGGTGCGATGGAAGTGGATTATGTCCGGGTCTATCAGCAGACACCTACTTCGGTTTCTTCTTCTGTTTCAAGGAAAACCGCCATTGCCTATCCCAATCCGGTGACCGACCAGATGCACATCGAGCTCGAAGAAGTTATTTCTCAAAACCTTCAGATTCAGATACACAACGCAGAAGGCAGATTGATTGATACCATTGAGAAATCTGTCAACGGAACTTCATTTGATCTTCAGAATCTGGACAGACTTCCATCCGGATTTTACCAACTTTCTTTTGAAGCCAGAGGCCAGCGGTACACGGTTAAAATGTCACGCATCTAATCAAAGACAGAAAGCTTTTCAAATTCGTTCCCAGATCATGTGAGCGCTTCCGGCAAGGGCCAGAAACGATACGCCGATCATCCAGTATCGGGCGAATGCAGGTACAAAATGCCGGATGGCGGTTCCCGGAATCAGCAGCAGGCAAAGCACGGCAATCTGTCCGGCTTCGATGCCCAGATTAAAGCCCGCCAGCGGAACCAGCAGCGATTCTTCCCTTCCCAGCAAACTCTTCAGCGTGTTGGCAAAACCCAGCCCGTGGATGAGTCCAAAAAATCCTGCCATGCCATACAGAGAGCCGGGCTCTTGTTGCGGCATATTCCAGATGGATTTCATTCCCTGAAAAAAGGCCGTCACCAGAATGGTTACTGGGATCAGAAGTTCAATGATGTAGGATGAAAAGGAAATCAGCTTTTGTGCACTTAACGCCAGCGTAATGCAGTGGCCGATGGTAAATGCGGTGATGAGGTAGAAAAGGTTCCGTCTGTCACGAAACGAAAAAGGCACAACCAGTGCCAGAAGAAACAACTGGTGATCGATGGCATCGGCCGAAACAATGTGTTCCCAGCCCAGTTTGAGATACAGTAAAAACGATTCCGTCATAATATTCAGCGGGCAAAGAGGTGGAAATTCCCCGATAATCCCAAACTGGATGGATCGGTGGTTGCCATTGAACCTTCTTCTTCGCCGGTCAGCCCCTCTCCCATTCCAATTTGAAAGATTGTTTTCTTTTTCCTTCGATTCCCTGTTTCTTTCGGCTTTGGTTCAAGACATACCTTTTCATTCAATTTTATGCTTAGCAACGAAGTAACTGAAATCCTCAATAAACAAACGGCTGTGGAAGCCGATGCCTCACACGCATATCTGGCCCTTGCCAGCTGGTGTGAAGAACGCAACCTGCCTGGAATCGCCGAGTATTTTTATGCCGCAGCTGAAGACGAGAGGGCACACTTCCTGGAAATGGTGAAATACATCAACCAACACCAGGCACCGGCCGTGATTCAGGCGGTAAGCCATCCGAGGTCTTCTTTCGTAAACCTGCTGGAAGTATTCCAGTATGTGTGGGATCTGGAGCACAACAACACCCTCAACATCAACAACGTAGCTGAGGTTTGCCTGAAAAACAAGGATTTTGCCACCTACAAATTCATGGAGGCTTTCGTAATGGAACAACAGAACTCTGAAAAATCGGTGGAAGATCTGATCCACATGATTAAAACACTGGGTCACGACGACAGAAGCCTTTACTACATCAACAAAAACTTCCAGAAACTGGTGGCCAAAGCGGCAGCCGGCGGCGGGGAAGCCAACTAACTGACAGACGGGACTTTTCTAACGGGAATTCAATTCTGTTCGAAACGTCCCTTCCGGATTCCACTTTTCCCAACAGAATTTTACAAACGACTTTAATGACTCCCATAATTCAGACACAAAACCTGGTGAAGCGGTATGGCACATACACGGCTCTTGATCAGGTGAGTGTATCCATTCCAAAAGGCTCCATTTTCGGACTTCTGGGCCCCAACGGTGCTGGTAAAACATCGCTTATTCGCATCATTACGCAGATTACTGCACCTGACGAGGGAACGGTTTTGTTTGATGGCAAGCCACTGGCTCCTGCAGATGTCGCCCGAATCGGATACCTTCCGGAAGAACGCGGTCTTTACAAGAAAGCCAAAGTGGGCGAACAGCTGCTCTATTTTGCACAGCTGAAAGGCATGTCGAAAGCCGAGGCGCTCGAGAAAACGAAAAAATGGTTTATCCGGCTCGACATCAAAGACTGGTGGAATAAAAATGTTGAAGAGCTTTCAAAAGGAATGGCGCAGAAGGTTCAGTTTGTGGCCACTGTGTTGCACGAACCGTCCTTTATCATTTTGGATGAGCCTTTTTCGGGATTTGATCCGGTGAATTCGGATGTGATCCGGGACGAAATTCTTCGGCTTCACGATCAGGGTTCGACCATCCTGTTTTCAACACACCGGATGGACACTGTCGAAGAATTATGCAGCCATGTCGTCCTGATCGACAAGGCCCGGAAGGTGCTGGACGGATCCACGAAAGACATCCGGAATCAGTTTAAGTCGCACCGCTATTCGGTGGAGACCAAAGAGCCAATCAACTTTTCCAACTTTCCATGGCAGCCGGAAACGATGAACGTGGAAAAAGAAGAATTCTACGCTTCCAGCTTCAAACTGGTGGATGGCCAATCGCCCAACGAACTGGTGGCCGATGTGATCCAGCATGCTGAAATTCTGGGATTCAGAGAAGAGATGCCATCCTTTCACGATATTTTTGTCCAGGTTGTAAGCCGGGAACCCGAAACTGTATGAACAAGATCCTCCTCATCATCGAACGGGAATTTCTATCCCGCGTAAAAAAGAAATCGTTCCTGATCATGACCGTTCTCGGTCCGATCTTATTTGCCGGTATCACCAT
>DAIOVD010000120.1:10854-12932 GCA_036759185.1 Catalimonadaceae bacterium
AAGAATGTTCAGTTGAAAAGCTCCGGCATCGACCCGGCACTGGTGGAAAAAATCAAGCCGGATGTCGACATCAAAACCACCGTCCTAAATGACGAAGGTGAAAAGGAAGGAAGTTCTGCTGCCGCCACCATCGTGGGATTCGGAGCCGGTTTCCTTATTTACATTTTCATTTTCCTGTACGGCAGCCAGGTAATGACAGGTGTGATGGAAGAAAAAACCAACCGTGTGGTGGAAGTCATTATTTCGTCGGTCCGTCCGTTTGAACTGATGCTGGGAAAAATCGTAGGTGTCGCCATGGTGGGACTGGCTCAGTTTCTGTTGTGGATGATTCTGAGTTATGGCATTACGACTGTGGCTGGGGCTGTGATGATGAAACAATCGGACAGTAAGCCGGCGATCGAAATTTCCGGCAATCCGGAAGCATCAAAGGAAATGAAGAAGAAGATGGGCAAATCCGGCATTCTGAAAGAGCTTCAGAATGTAAATCTGGTTTCGGTGGTGATGTACTTCATGTTCTATTTTCTGGGAGGATACCTTCTGTATTCTGCGATGTTTGCGGCCGTTGGTGCTGCCGTTGATAACCAGCAGGATGCCCAGCAGTTCATGCTTCCGATTACCATCCCGATTATCGGGGCCATTGTGATGGCGCAGTTCATCATCAAAGATCCCAACAGCAATCTGGCCTTCTGGATGTCGGTGATCCCATTCACTTCACCCATCATTATGATGATCCGGATTCCGTTTGAACCACCGTTCTGGCAAATATTGTTGTCAATGGTTTCGTTGATTCTCGGATTTCTGGGAACCACCTGGATGGCAGGTAAAATATACCGGGTCGGAATCCTGATGTATGGAAAAAAAGTAAGCTACAAAGAACTCTGGAAGTGGATGCGGTATTAATGCCACATCCCTTTCCATCTTTCTAAAACCTCAACTAAAAACGAAAAACGAATATGCCTGGCGACATTCTGATTAATGCCAAAGGTCTTTCCAAAAGTTACCGAATGGGTCAGGAAACCATCCGGGCACTGGTTTCAGTGGACATCACGGTAAAAAAAGGTGAGTACGTTGCCTTTATGGGGCCATCAGGCTCTGGAAAATCGACCCTGATGAATATAGTCGGAGCACTTGACACACCAACCTCCGGTTCGTATATCCTCAATGGTAACGACGTGAGCAAAATGTCGGAATCCGATCTGGCCACAGTCCGGAACAAGGAAATTGGATTTGTGTTCCAGACTTTCAACCTTCTTCCACGCTATTCAGCTCTTGAAAATGTGGCATTGCCTCTTGTGTATGCCGGGTATTCAAAATCCGAGAGAAACGAGAAAGCAAAAAAAGCGCTGGAAGATGTGGGTCTGGGAGATCGGGCAGGCCACCGGCCCAATGAACTTTCCGGAGGACAGAGGCAAAGGGTCGCCATCGCCAGAGCGTTGGTGAATGATCCCAGCATTATTCTCGCCGATGAGCCAACCGGTAACCTGGACTCAAAAACGAGTTACGACATCATGGCGCTCTTCAAAAACCTGAATGAAAAAGGGAATACCATCATTATGGTGACGCACGAAGAGGATATTGCAGCCTATGCCCGCAGGATTATCCGTTTACGTGACGGGGTGATTGAAAGCGACATGCCAAATGAGCACATCCGTTCGGTTGTTCCGGAAAATTAGACATTAGAAACGAAAACGAAGAAGGCCCGTGCTTAAAGACAGCATGGGCTTTTTCTGTTTAACGTATGTGAGAACATCACGGGAGGCAATCCCCATTTCCCACAAGCCACCACTTGTGACAACGGTTAGACCAAAAGGAACCATCGCGTTCGAGTAGTTTCCTCCGGCCAGTATCCCTGATCCCAACCGCAGCCATTCCAGCACACGGTATTCACCACCGATTGAATAAATGGGTCGAACAAAGTTCCCGGAAGCATTGTTCAGCGGAATCACAGTTTCTATACCGGCATTCCATTTATCATAGGTCATGGCGAAACCTATTCGCATTTTGGTTGGCAGATCCTGCCGTCTGTTTTTGAGTCCTTCCCACTTGATCAGGTCTTTCTGAAAGCCGTCGAACTGTTC
>DAIOVD010000121.1:0-12827 GCA_036759185.1 Catalimonadaceae bacterium
AACCCAGGCCAAGGTCATTTGCGGCTGCAGCATAGATTCAGTGGGCCCGAAAACACTTCGGTTATCATATGATGGTGTCACTCCTTGTGGAAATCCCTCCCGAACCAGAGGAGGGAAAATTACTTTTACCCTCGTCAATGGAAACCGGTGGTCTGAGCAGGGGGCTGTTCTCAACATAACCCTCGACAATTACAAAGTGGTGAGGTTGTCGGATAAAAAGTCCTGGAATTTCAACGGAAGCAAAACATTGAAAAACATCAGGGGAACTAACTGGGTTGGTTTTCTGGCCAGAACTGATTCATTGTTGTATCAGGAAAGAGCAAGAAATATGGTGGTAACCATCAACAACACAGCGAATGTAACATACAATATTGCCCGAACCACCACATGGAAATCGGTTCAGGAAACCAACCGGAGTTTTATTCAGTTTTCGGCTATTGGCGATACCACCATCGATGGCCTTACCAATATAGACACCTGGGGAACCAGCCGTTTTCAACACACATTTACCAACCAGTACCTCAGTCGGTTGGTGAGTGATACCTACTGCAATGTCTGGAGACCCAGAGGCGGAGAAATACAACATAAATCAAACGGTAATACTTTGACTTTGACCTTTGGAGTGAATGAACAAGGTCTGCATGATACCCGGGATTGTGCGTATGGCTGGAAAATGAAAGTTCAGACAGCCGCAGGTGTTGTTAACGAACGGATTTACAGTTACTAAATAATACGATACCGTCCTTTCGGGCGCAGTGTCCAAATCTCGCCATCCAAATTCCGGATGGCGAGATTTTTTGTTTTTGCATGGAGAAGCTGTTGGAATGGGGAAGGAGTTTTTACGTCAGCATCCGAACTTCAACGTGATTTTTGTTGGAATTAGATTCAAATGAATCCAACGATGGAATTGCTCCATTAATCCCTGAAAATGAGGGTTCTTCAAAAAAATAGCTTTCAGGTTGGGAGATAAATGCCAAATTCGCCCTCTTTTTTACAATTCGGAGTCTTGTGTTTAGGGCCTTCGAACGAACGCACACAGTTGGAATGAGGTTTATTTTTATACTGTTTTTTTGTTGGATGGGATGCTTCTACGGCCTTATGGCTCAGGAAGATGCCCGTTTACAAAAAGCAGAAAAGCTCATTGGCTCCGGGAAAACAAAGGAAGCATACCGCATCCTGAATGAACTGGTGAAAACCAATCCCGGAAACCAAAGAGCCATTTTCCTGACAGGTAAATTATTTCTGGAAGAACATAAATTCAAACTGGCTAGTTTGTTTCTCAATCAGGCCATTGAAAAAAGTGACAATCCATCCGAAGAAATGTATTTTACATTGGGGGAGGCCTATCAGAAATCCCATCAGTTTGAAGATGCCATCGAGACATTTGAGAAATGTAAGCCGGGAGGGAAATACAAAAAACTGCTTCCGGGGAAGCTATTGGAATGCAGGACAGGTCAGGAGTTGAAGGCAAACCCCCTGGAAGTGAAAATTTCAAACCTGGGTGACAAGATAAATTCGCAGGGTCATGAATTGCACCCTTTGGTAACGGCGGATTTCATGCAGTTGTTTTTTACAAGAGGAGATGCAGCTGAGGAGAATCCGACCAAAGATGAAATCTACCAGAGCTTCAACAAAGCAGGCTGGGAAAAAGCCATCCCTCTGCCAGGTCCGATAAATTCGGATGAAGGATCCAACTGTTCCGGTATTTCTCCGGATGGGCAAACCCTCTATTTCATTCGTCCTCAGCAGAAAGGAGACATTTTCTTTTCCGAATTCAAGGATGGTTCCTGGTCGAAGCCCAAAGCCTTTCCATATAATTCACCTAAAACCGAATCCTCATTGAGTTTATCGGCGGATGGAAAACGGTTGTTTTTTGTGTCGGACCGGGCTGGCAGCAAGGACATTTTTGTCTGCACCAAAACGCCAAAAGGTTGGTCGAAACCTGTTCGTCCGGGGGCTTACATCAATTCTGCTGCAGACGAAGAATCGCCATGGCTGGATGCCGATGGTAAGTTTCTTTACTTCAGTTCCAAAGGACATGGAACAATGGGTGGTTTCGACATTTTCAAAGTGCCATATGGTGAAACCGGAGCAGATCCGGAGAACATTGGGTATCCCATCAACTCAGCTTCTGATGACCTTTATTTTATGCTTCTTCCGGATGAGAAAACGGCTTTCTACAGTTCTGGAAGAGACGGTGGTCATGGCGGACAGGATCTGTATTCCATCCGGATGTCAATCGGCAAAACACCTCAGCTGGCTTTATTTAAAGGAACGGTTTCGGAAACATCCGGCCTTCCCATTGATGCCAGTGTCCTGATCACCGAAACGGAAACCGGTCAATCGGTTGCAAAACTGAAAGCCCACCCCGAAACCGGAACCTTTGTTACCATGCTGCAATCAGGCAAATCCTATTCCGTGTTGGTAGAGAAAGAAGGCTATTTGTTTTACTCCGATCTTGTCAATCTCAAAGACCAGGAAACCTACAATGAACTGAGCCGGGATATCCGGATGCAGAAGTTGTTACCCGGGGTCACCCTTGTTCTCAATAACCTGTTTTTCGACAATGGTAAAAGCAGCCTGAGGAAAGAATCCAGCAAAGAACTGATGCGGATACTGTCCATTATGCGACAGAATCCTGGTCTTGTGGTGGAGATTGCAGGACACCTAGATCCGGGTGGTCCTGAAGATATTTTGCAAAAGCTATCTGAAAACAGAGCACAGGCAGTGGTCGATTATCTGGTCACCACCGGGATCAAATCTACCCGGGTGATCGCCAAAGGATATGGAAGCACCAAGCCCATAACCGACAACAAAACGGAACGCAGCAGGCAGCAAAACCGACGGACGGAATTCCGTATCCTATCCATTCAGTAGCATGAAAAAGCAGTTTGGCTGGCTCACATTCGGAATCTGGTGCTGGTTTACATCCATCGGTTTCGCACAGGTCAGCAACAAGGCTTTCTATTCAGATTCCGTTTCTTCATTGGAACCAGGGCAGTTTGATTTTCAGCTGGATCACCTAAACTTTACAAGGAACTACGAGTATTTCAATAAGATCACCGACGGCTACACACTATTCGGATTTCACCTGATCCCAACCATCCGCTACCAGGCCACCGATAAAGTACGTCTGGAAGGAGGTGGATTTATCTGGAAGGATTACGGTGCCAAAGGATTCCATACCATTGATCCAGTAATGCGGTTTCTGTATCAGACAGGAAGGCATAAAATCATCATGGGAACGCTGGAAGGAGGTCTGCAGCATAAAATGATCGAGCCTATGTATGATTTTGAAAACCAGCTGAACCGTCGGCTGGAATATGGTATGCAGTGGAAATATGCATCACCCTCTGCTTTTTGCGATGCCTGGATCGACTGGAGAACGATGATCTATCCGCAAAGCAATGTGAAAGAAGAAGTCCTTGGTGGCTTTCATGGTTTGAAGAAGTTTGAGATGGGTACCCGGTTTTCAACCACTCTTTCATTTCAGGGAACCGCGTACCACAGGGGAGGGCAGATCGATACGGTTGATGAACCCCTCACGACCTGGTTTCATGGTGCACCCGGCGCTTCACTTCAATACAAAGTCTCGGAACATGGGTTCCTGAAAGCCGTCGAGGTTCAGGCCTTTGCTGTCGGTTTTCTGGATTACTCATTTTATGATGCCTTCAGTTACAGAAAGTCATTGTCACCATACCTCAACCTTTCCCTGGATACCAAGGCTGGTGTTCTTATGTTTAGTTATTGGGAAAGCACCGGGTTTCCAACGTATCAGGGAGGCAAATTATACAGGACGGTATCGTCCAGTATGCATTACCGGGGATACCAGGAAAGCAGCCGGTCACTGCTCCTTATCCGGTTGATGTCTGACTTTAAAATCGGGCCGGACATATGGATTACCAGCCGGATTGAACCATATTATGACCTCAGAAATAAAATCTGGGAGTTCAATCACGGCTTTTACATTAATTACCGGGGTCAAATCTGGAAATCAAAAAAATCAAATCTGTAACGCAAATGCTGGATATTCAACATCTATCGAAGACCTACAGCAATGGGGTAAAAGCCATCAACAACATCTCTTTACAAATAAAGCCCGGCATGTTCGGTTTGCTTGGCCCAAATGGTGCCGGTAAATCCTCACTGATGCGGACGATTGCCACATTGCAGTTGCCTGATGAAGGAACACTTCGGTTCGATACGATTGACATTCTTAGCCAGCCTCAGGAGTTACGTAAAATTCTGGGATACCTTCCGCAGGAATTTGGCGTCTATCCAAAAGTATCAGCAGAAGAATTACTCACCCACCTGGCGGTTCTGAAAGGCATGACCGATACCGGAGCCCGAAAAGAATGGGTTGATTTTCTACTTCATAAAACCAATCTGTACGATGTGCGGAAGAAAAACCTGGGTACCTATTCCGGCGGGATGAAGCAGCGATTTGGGATAGCCCAGGCACTTTTGGGAAAGCCCCGTCTGATTATTGTGGATGAACCCACCGCAGGTCTGGATCCTGCTGAACGTAATCGTTTCCATAATTTATTGAGTGAAATCGGTGAAACAACGGTCGTGATTTTGTCAACCCACATTGTAGAGGATGTCAGCAATCTCTGCAACGACATGGCCATTATCAACAAAGGGAGCGTGGTGGCAAACGGAAGGCCACAGGAAACCTTATCAGCTCTGGAAGGAAAGATATTCAGCCGGATCGTAGAGAAAGCAGCGTTGGAAGAATACAGCCGTAGTTTTCGGGTGTTGAATTCCAGGCTGATGGGAGGGAAGCCACAGTTGTTTGTCTATGCCGATTCTCATCCGGGCGATGGGTTCCTTCCGGTGGAAGCGGGTCTGGAAGAAGTGTATTTCTATCACATCAACGGATAAGGTTTCAGTATGTCGAGTGTTCACAAGAATCTGGATAATTTCAGATCGGATGGTCTTAGGCCGGTAAAAGGAAAGCGGGTCGCCATCATCACGGCAGAATGGAACGAGGAAGTCACCTTTGCTATGCGTGACGGGGCGGTTGCTTTTTTGAAACAGTATGGCTTTGATGACTCGAATCTTCTGGTTCATCAGGTTCCCGGTAGTTTTGAACTGGTGTATGGGGCTTCTCACATGCTGGATAAAGAAAAGGTCGATGGCGTCATTGTGATTGGTTGTGTGATTCAGGGAGAGACACCGCATTTCACATTTATTTCCCAGGCAGTGGCAACCGGAATTGCGGAACTCAATATCCGGTCAGGCAGGCCGGTGATTTTCGGAGTTCTGACTACCCTGAATCAGGAACAGGCACTGGACAGAGCTGGAGGGAAGCATGGTAACAAAGGAACTGAGGCCGCAGCCACTCTTGTCAAGATGTTGAATTTCAACACTCTGGAAGCTTAAAATCTTTTCGTATTTAATTTTTTGGAATAATTAGGCCGAATCCTATTTCTTTGCGGCCTTATTAAACAAGTAACTGTACAACAATGTCAGAAATTGCTAGCAAAGTAAAAGCTATCATCATCGAAAAATTGGGTGTTGAAGAATCAGAAGTTGTGAACGAAGCATCCTTCACCAACGATTTAGGAGCCGATTCTCTGGATACCGTGGAGCTTATCATGGAATTCGAAAAAGAATTCGGTATCTCTATTCCAGACGATCAGGCTGAAAACATCCTCACTGTAGGACAAGCGATCAGCTATCTCGAAGCGAATACCAAATAATTTTCCAGATCATTTTCATCTGATATGCAATTTAAGAGAGTTGTCGTAACCGGCCTTGGGGCGCTTACTCCATTAGGAAACAGCGCACAGGATCATTGGAACGCTCTTATTTCCGGAAAAAGTGGGGCAGGTCCGATCACTCGGTTCGATGCGTCCAAATTCAGAACCCGGTTTGCATGTGAGGTGAAAGATTTTGATCCGGGAAAATATCTTGACCGGAAAGAAGCCCGGAAAATGGATCCCTTTGTTCACTATGCCATCGCCACTACTGACGAAGCAGTTGCAGATGCAGGCCTGAACAAGGAAACAGTCGATTTCAACAGAGTAGGCGTTATCTGGGGTTCCGGTATCGGAGGTCTGTTAACGTTTCAGGAAGAGGTATTGAATTTTGGTTCCGGTGACGGTAGTCCAAGATTCAATCCCTTTTTCATTCCAAAAATGATTGTGGATTCCAGTGCCGGTCTTATTTCCATGCGTCATGGTTTCAGAGGCCCTAATTATTGCACGGTCTCTGCCTGTGCATCTTCCAACAATGCCATCATCGATGCCTTCACTTATCTCCGAACCGGAAGAATGGAAGTGTGCATCACAGGTGGTTCTGAAGCTGCTGTCACCATTGCAGGTGTTGGCGGTTTTAATGCTCTCAAGGCAATGTCGGAACGAAATGAAGAGCCCGAAAAAGCATCCCGCCCTTACGATAAAAACCGTGATGGTTTCGTTTTGGGAGAAGGAAGTGCCGCCATTGTTCTCGAAGAATACGAGCATGCCGTAAAGCGGGGTGCCCGCATTTATTGTGAAGTAGTCGGAGGAGGAATGTCGTCAGATGCGTATCACATCACAGCTCCCCATCCGGAAGGACTTGGCTTTTTGTTGATGCTGAAAGATGCTCTTCGTGATGCAAATCTGGAACCGGAGGCGATTGACTACATCAATACCCACGGAACCTCAACACCCCTTGGTGATCCACTTGAATTAAATGCCATTCATGAAGTTTTTGGAGAGCATGCATTTGCGATGAATATTTCATCGACCAAATCTATGCACGGCCATTTGCTTGGTGCTGCCGGCGCTGTTGAAGCGGCAGCCTGTATCATGGCGGTCGACCAACAGATCGTTCCGCCCACCATCAATCTGGACGATCTTGATGAAAACATCGATCCACGATTCAATCTTACCCCAAATCATGCCCAAAAACGTACCATCCGGTATGCAATGAGCAATGGTTTCGGTTTCGGTGGACACAATGCCGCCGTGATCTTCAAAAAGATGGATTGATTTGATACAGTTCGTATCCCGATTATTTCCATTTTTCTCGTCCTCAAAGCCCGGGGACAAAGAATTTTCACAAGCTGTTCATTTACTCACTGGGCTCAGACCCGGTAATCTGGAGCTTTACCGGCTCGCGACAAAGCATTCGTCGGCGGCACAGAAAGTGAAAGATCACAACGAGCGGCTTGAGTATCTGGGAGATGCCGTACTTGGTTGCATCGTAGCCGAATTTCTGTTTAAAAAATTTCCGTTTAAAGAGGAGGGATTCCTCACCGAAATCCGAAGCCGGATGGTCAACGGTGAGCACCTGGCCACCCTCGCCCGCAAGATTGGTTTGTCAACACTTATCGATCACGATAAACGCCAGAGAGGGAGTCAGCTCGCCCGATCTTCCATGCACGGAGATGCAATGGAAGCCCTTGTTGCCGCAGTATTTCTCGATCATGGCTTTTCAAAATGCAAAGAATTTGTTCTGAAAAAGCTCATTTCTCCTCATGTGGATCTTGATATGATGGTTGAACAGAATGTCAATTTCAAGAGCCAGGTCATTGAATGGGCCCAGCGACAAAATAAGAAAGTGAGCTTTGAGATTGTCGATGAGAAAGGAGCTTCCCACTATAAAGAATTTGTCGCTGAAGTTGTGGTGGATGGTCAGGTGATGGGAAAAGGCAAAGGCATGAGCAAAAAGAAAGCGGAGCAGGCCGCAGCTGAAGACGCTCTGAAAGCCATTAAGTAGTTATTTCTGAAAGATACAGTCCGGATGAAGTAAAATCCCGGATTCATCAACCTTCTCATCCAAAGTTTCCACCATCTTTGGCGCTGTTAATTTATTCGCACACGTGCCATTTACTATTTTTACGATTGTCGGGGCCCGGCCTCAGTTTATTAAAGCAGCTGCTGTAAGCAGAGCCATTCGAAACCTTTATTCCAGCGATCTGACTGAGTTCATTGTTCATACAGGCCAACATTACGATTCCGGTATGAGCGATGTGTTTTTTGAGGAACTGGAAATTCCCAAACCCGCATTTCATCTCCATGTTGGTTCCGCCAGTCATGGTGCCCAGACGGCCTCTATGATGACCGCACTGGAAACGTTGTTCCTGAATGAAAAGCCAGACCTTGTGCTGGTGTATGGAGATACGAATTCTACATTGGCAGGTGCTCTGTCCGCTTCTAAAATCCAGATTCCGGTTGTTCATGTTGAGGCCGGGCTCCGCAGTTTTAACAAAGCCATGCCGGAAGAAATCAACCGGATTCTCACCGATCATGTGTCAACTTTGTTGTTTACCCCAACTCAGACTGGGGTAGAAAATCTGAAAAGAGAAGGCTTCGGGCAAACAGAAAATACTCAGGTAGATGCCAACCATCCACTTGTGGTTCACTCAGGCGATGTTATGTACGACAATGCCCTATATTTCCGTAAGCTGGCAGAGGAGAAGGCCAATGATTGGTTCCGGACGCTGGGTGCAGATAATGGATTTATCCTTGCCACCATCCATCGGAATGCGAATACGGATGATCCCAATAGATTGAAATCATTACTGACAGGTTTGAGCAATGCTTCAAAATATCTCAACCAGCCTGTTTTTCTTCCTCTGCATCCACGGACGCTGAAAATGATCCAGCAGTTCGGTGAGTCAGATGCATTTTTTACCGACCTGGCTTCCCGCAATATCCGCATACTTCCTCCGGCATCCTATTTACAGATGGTGTTGCTGGAGGCTCGTTGTACTTTCATTATGACGGATTCCGGTGGAGTTCAGAAAGAAGCCTATTTTTACCGGAAACCCTGTCTGGTACTCCGTCCGGAAACAGAGTGGGTCGAACTTGTACAATCGGGTGCCGCCATTCTGGTGGATGCCGATGAAAAGAGAATGCAGGAAGCGGTGGCTTTTTTCAGTAACCAGGAATATCCGGCTCCGGATGGATTTTACGGGGACGGGAAAAGTGCAGAATTTATTTGCGGTGAGATCCTCCAAATGCTGAAGAGCCAAAAGGATTCTGCAAATTGCGGAACGTAGTCACACCTCCAGAACATGGCAAAATTAGGTTCTTTCCATCCTTCCACAGCCCGGAAAAAACGATCCTGGGCATGGCTTTTCTGGTTGATTGTGCTTTCTGGAATGGTGGTCGGTTTACATTTTCGTTGGGGACTCACACCACCTGTTGCCCGGTTTTTAAGTCCGTTTGAAGGCGCATGGCAGATAGTGTTTCAGGAATATCAGAGCCCTGGAACTTACACCTTAAAAGGAAGAGATGGTCAGATAACCATTGAGCTGGATCGCGATCTGATTCCGCATATTTCTGCGGTTTCGCACAGAGATCTGTTTTTCGGACAGGGTTTCATCACAGCCCAACACCGGCTCTGGCAAATGGATTTTCAGAATCTGGCCGTTTCGGGCAGGTTGTCAGAAGTGGTGGGCGACAAAACGCTGGAGCTGGATCAGTTTCAGCGCCGCTTCGGTTTGTCAGAAGCCGCTCGTCTCAGTGGAGAATTAATGATGAAAGATTCCCTCACACGAAATGTGTTGCTAGCTTATACGGAAGGCATCAATCAGGCTATTGAAGACTGGCCGGTGCGTCAACTCCCGATCGAATTTAAAGTGCTGGATTACCAACCGGAACCCTGGAAACCTGAAAATACCGGGTTGCTTCTGAAGAGAATGGCGTATACACTTTCCGCTCATTCGGACGATAAATCACTGAGCCTCACAATGGAGAAGTTTGGTAAATCCGTCTGTGATCAGTTGTTCCCGCAATTTATGCCGGATGAGGAACCCATCATTCCTAAAAATACAGCCTGGGATTTTGAGCCGCAGCCTCTTCCAAAAGTGCCGGCTTCTTTAGGCTGGACTGATTCCACAGATGATGGCATTCCGGTGAATGCGGGCCCAAAACTGGAAGACGACAATGGGATTGGTTCCAACAACTGGGCTGTTTCCGGTGCCAAATCAAAAACCGGCTATCCGATGCTGGCCAATGATCCGCATCTTTCACTGAAACTACCGTCCATTTTTTACATCGCCGAACTGAAAGCGCCCGGATTTCATACCATGGGTGCATCGCTTCCCGGTTCGCCCGGAATCATTTCCGGTTTTAATGAAACCTTTTCCTGGGGAGTGACCAATGGCTATCCGGATGTCACCGATTGGTTCAAGGTTACGTTTAAAGACAAAGAGCGAAAGCAATACTGGTATCGCGGCCAATGGAAATATGTTCGCAAGAAAGTGGAAGTGTACAAGGTTCGGAATGGGGCCAGCTTAGTTGATACCGTTTACTGGACTGATTTAGGGCCGGTTGTGTACAGGAAAGGGGAGAAGGTGAAAGAAGAATTTGTTCCCAACGGATATGCGTTGCGATGGGTTGGTCATGATCCAGGGAATGAACTGAAAGCATTTATCCGTCTCAATACAACCACCAGCGTTTCACAAGTGCCGGAAGCATTGCAAACCTACCAGTGTCCCGCACAGAATTTTGTAGCAGCAGACAATCAGGGCCACATCGCCATGTTTGCTCAACAAGGGAAAATCCCATTGCGATGGAAAGAGCAGGGTAAATTTCTACTGCTGGCAGGCGATTCGGATCAGCATTGGAAAGGGTACATTCCCCGGAATCATTTGCCACACATCGTTGATCCTACATCGGGATATGTGAGTTCAGCCAATCAATCACCAGCCGATTCATCCTATCCTTATTTTCTGAACTGGAACTATTATGGACTCGAAAGGCCCCGTCGCATCAACCAGCTGCTGGCCGAACCTAAGCGATTCAGCATGAAGGATATGCAGCGGATTCAGAATGACACCCGAAATCTCTGGGCTGAAAAAATACTGCCCGAAATGCTAAAGGCAGTTCAAAACAAGACAGATCGTCCCCGCTGGATTTGCGATGCCCTGGCCAAATGGAATTTACAGAATGATCCGGGTGAAATTGGCCCGACGCTGTTCGAATCCTGGTTCAAACGGTGGATGGAATTGGCCTGGAGCGATGATTTTACCAATGGAATGCGGTATCCGGACAAACACATTACCTGGCAGATTTTTCTGGAGAAAGACAACTCCTCCTGGTTTGATATTCGCACCACCAAAGATTCGGAAACAGGAAGCCGGCTTCTTGAAATGGCCCTCCAGATGACGGCAGATTCGTTGCAAGCGAAACTCGGTTCCCTGCGCCAAAATCCGGCTGGCTATCGGTGGGGGAATTTCAAAGCAACACAGATCGACCATCTTGGGCGCATGAAAGGATTGGGAACGGAGCTTCTGTACACAGGAGGCGGCAAAGGAATTGTGAACGCCACATCTTCTGAACAAGGTCAATCCTGGAAAATGTTGGTTCAGTTGGGACCACATCCGGAAGCACTGGGAATCTATCCGGGTGGACAAACCGGAAATCCATCTTCGCCTTATTATGCCAGTTTCATCGAACCCTGGCGCACCGGACAATACAGGAAGCTGAAGTTTAGCAAATGACGGAACAAATCCTTCCGGAAGCACTTTTTCCAAAACTTGATTTGTTGTTGCCTGAGCTAACCATTGAGCAGGATTCCAATGGGGGATTCTGGGTACTGGATATCCTGAGACGGAAAAAAGTCAAACTCACACCTGAAGAATGGGTCCGTCAGCATGTTCTTTTTTGGTTGCTAAAGCAGACTGGTTATCCGGCATCACTTCTTTCTGTTGAGCGAAAGGTTCACGCTTCTTCCGGAAACCGGGCGGATGTAATTGGCTATGGAAAACAGGGCACTCCGCTTCTTTTGGTGGAATGTAAGGCTCCCGGTGAGTCAATTTCATCGCTTACTGGTATGCAGGCTATGAAGTACAACCAACATCTGAATGCATCCTTCATTTGGCTCACCAATGGAATATCGCATGCCGTTCTGAAGATCAGGGAAGGAGTTGAACAACCCGCCATACTACCAGGTTTGCCTTCCTTTGCGGAAATGGCAGGATGAAGTTAGAAGGTCTGTATTCCTTAGAATTTCACCTTCACCCCATGATACAATTCCTGAGGAACGTAATCTTTCCGCAATGGAAAGCCTTCCCAGTTGGAAGGAAGCAATAAATGACGCAGGTCGGGATGATTATTGAAATAAACACCCAGCAATTCTGCCGTTTCTCTCTCGTGCCAGTTGGCTGATTTCCAAATGTGACATACCGAATCAAAGGACGGTACCTCTTCCGGTGCAGTCAGCATTTTTTGGGTGGAAACCTGCACTGAAAATCCCCGGGTAATGGAACTGAGATGGTAATGAATCCGGATCATAGGTGTGTCGACCGGCATGTGTTCTCCTGTTACCGAATGAAGGTGATCGCACCAGAAATTTTTATCGCGAAAAAGCTGTTCAAGAAGTCCGGCGCATTTTTCCGGTTCCACTTCGAACAGATAACAGGAGGAAGGAGAGTGGTATCCTTTGAAAACTGCCTCCCAGCTTTGGGCGACAGCGGCCAGTTGTTCCAGGACTTCTTCCATTATTTCACATCTCTGTTTGATTGTTCCAGACCAGCCTTACCGGTAATCTTTTCCTGAAGTTTGAGGATTCCTCCAATCAATGCCTCAGGTCGCGGCGGACATCCCGGAACATACACATCCACAGGTATGATGCGGTCAACTCCCTTAACCACATGATAACCATGCTCCCAGTAAGGTCCACCACAATTGCTGCAGCTTCCCATGCTGATCACATACTTGGGTTCCGCCATTTGCTCATACAACCTTTTGATCCGGTCCGCCATTTTAAAGGTGACGGTACCGGAAATAATGATGAGATCTGCCTGCCGCGGGGAAGCTCTTGGAATCACCCCAAACCGGTCCACATCAAAACTGCTGGCGTAAGTTCCCATCATTTCGATGGCG
>DAIOVD010000122.1:0-5129 GCA_036759185.1 Catalimonadaceae bacterium
ACGGCTTCATTTAAAACCTGAATGGCCTCGGTTAGGTTGATATCGAGAATCACTTCTTTCCCGGCAGTAACGATCACATTTGCCAGAACGCGGGATTCGTAACCGATGGCTTTCACCTGAAAGGTCTGGCGGCCAAGTGGCACATTGGTGATTTTAAAATTGCCATCCACATCGGCTGAGGCTCCGATCATTGGAGATTCAGTTCGGACCAGAACAACAGAAGCACCAATCACCGGCGACTTGCTGGCCTCATCCAGAATGCGTCCACGGACGGTTTGTGTGCCCTGCGCAAAAAGCGAGGATGCGGATTGGAGAAAAAGGAAAAAAGTAAAGAGCGAAAAGATTTTTTTCATGGTCATCAGTTTTTGATGATGCAAAAGAATGGCCCCATTCTGCCAGACGGAAATGCATTGCGGTTAAGCGGATTTCCTCCTGATGTGAACCGTAGATTCGGGATGGCGAACCGTTGTGTCTGGATTTTACCGGTTGATTTTTTGTCCTTAAAAAAATGAATGTAAAAATGTCCGTAACAATTCTGTCCGTAAAATTTTACGGACAGAATTGTTACGGACAAATTGCCGCCGGTGAATTTGGCCTTTCCAAACAGCATTCTCTCAAACAAAAGCAATGGGTAGATCCGGCCCGAAATAAATAGGTACAAGCGGATAGTGGTGGCCTTCCTGTCTAAAATGCGGGCAAAATTTTGCTGAGCCAAAGCCTCAGTCCCGATGGTTCCTCTTTTTTCACCACCTTTTTCCAGTACACATATGTGAGGCAATACAAATCGCCAAATGCCCTGAACCAGTTCATGGACATTGGAATCTGCAACCTCGTCAGCATACGGAGCACTTCTCCGAATGACGGCATGTAATCCATGTGCACCATTTGCAGACGGAGCCAAATTACCTGTTCGGCCAGAAAATGCGGGTGAATCTGATCTCCAAAACGTTGATTGAACCACTGAACAAACTGAACCGAAGAGCTGACTTTCATTCGGTTCAATGCCCCGCCGGTTCCGGAAATATTCACCGAACTCATGCGCCAGAACACTTTTCCTTTTGGCAGCGTCACCAACGGACCTTGTCCCGAAAACGCAATCCAGGAAGCATCGTCCGAACACCAGCCAAGTGGAAAACGGACAAAGCCGCCATCTTTATCAAATGCGGTCCGGGCAAAAATGAACTCAACCGCCGAACTGTTTAGTTCACGATAAAACTTTCGCTTCCCGAATTCGAAAGCCGATAGTTCGGACGGACAAGGAAAGTTGGCATCCAGAATCTTTTCTTCGGCATCGACCACATTCTGCTCAAACCGGAAAACGGTTGTGGTCGGATTTTGATCTTTTGATTGGAGAAAGGATTCCACGCAATCCGGATTCATCACATCATCGTCAGAAAAAAGCCACACCCATGGTTCGGTGGTGAGTGAAACACAACGGTTCCAGTGCGCCACAAGATCTTTTCCTCCGAGGTTTTCTTCAAACCGATGAAAAACCCATCCGTTCTTTTTGAGGAAAGGTTCAATCAATGCCGTAAGATCATGCGGACTGCCATCGTCAAAAACATAGACCTGAAACGACCGGTTGGTTTGACTTTCAATGGAAATAAGAGCCTTTTCAAGGAAATCCGGTTTAAAGGCCGGAACCACAATCGCTAGCTGGTGCTGACTCATATTGTATCAGACCTGAGTCCAGTTTTGGAGAGGGGAAAGCCAGGCCGTTTCGGTGTGTGTGGCAAATCCGGGAATGGGCGTAATCAGTCGCCGTCCTTTGCCGAAAATCTGTTTTTCCCAGGAGCCGATGCCGCACAATTTTTGGAAGGCTTCAAAATCATTTGGAAATCCATGTGCCGTTGATTCCATCCAAACCGGCATGTCCTCGTTCAGGGTCCGGGCTTTTACGGCAAATGTCATGGTGGTGGAATTGGTTGTTTTCCAGTGACAGGACTGTGTCAGGAGAATTTTTCCGGTTTCGCCACCTTCCTGAACATAGGGATTGTCACCCTGCTGGTATTTATCCGGATGATCGTACAAACTCACATAATCGCTGATGGCCAGGCCTTCCAGCAAAACCGTCCGTGCCTGAGGCAGATGAAGATAATCGTCTTCTACAAAATAGAGGTGGTCATCCGGACCCGATTTCGACAAAGCCAGTTGGGCGGCATGTCGCCAGCTGAGGGCGTTTCCAAGTTTTGTTTCAATGGGTTCGATGCCCAGTTTCCGGATGGCAGTCAGGGTTTCCGTCCGGCAATGGTCGGCCAGAAGGAGGAACGAATCCTTCCCGAAAACAGACAGACAGTTTTCCAGACAGCGGATGGCATCGTTTCCGGCTAGTTTTTCTTTGAGATTTCCGGCATCGGATATGCGGTACACGATCGTGAGCATGGCGGGATCAGATAAAGGATTCGACCGTTTTGTATTTGTAGCCGTGCACAAAATCGCGGCCTGAAAATTCTCCTTCAAATTCCTTTTCCACGAGGGAAACCCAATCGCGGTCCTTGTTGTGGCCCCAGGTGATGACTTTCCGCAACATTTCTTCTTTGGTCCGAACCCAGGAATAATGGTGGATCATTGGTTTGGAATGATCGCCCAGCACCATCCGCTGTTTGGGTTCCGGAATTTCGGTGTAGGGTTTGTTTCGGTCTTCAAAATCCATAATCATGGATTCGCGGAGCAGTTTTTTCCGCACCAGGATCACCGAATCTTCGAAAGTGAGCGACTGAAAATGGGTTTCCCGGAAATAGTAGTAGTTGGCCAGTTTCACCACGTTGAGCCGGTGGAGGGGATACACTTCCAGCCAATCGACGAATGCTTTTCCATCCACAATTTCATCGGCATCCAGGAACAGGATGAAGTCGGATTCGGTGCTGGTTTGTTTCCAGCCTATTTTTCGGGCGAAGGTGACCCAGTGCTGAGAGTTCACTTTCTTTTTCGCATCGTAATCAAAATGAATGAACCGGGCTTTTGGATTTTCGGTAATCGTCCGGTTGAGCAGTTCGCTGTTCTCCGGGGTTCCGTCGTAGAAAAAGTTGGTGTATGGAACCAGGACTTCATGGGAAAAAACGGAAGCCTGCTCAATGCAATCGTGGATGAACCGGTAGTCGTTTGTGCAATAGTTGATCACCGTGGTAATCAACGGTTTTGCGGGTTTTTCCTTCCCGAAAGGCAAAAGACGACGTATCCATTTCCCAATCATTCTGAATCCGGTAAAGCAACAGCTTCGTGATCGTTCAGGTTCAAACGAGATGCAAAAAACGATTTTTTAGATGCAATCCCTACTTACCTGCTGATTCATGTTTTGCAATTCATTTTGAGTTGGGTTGAAGATGGGAAGGAATTCGTTT
Organism: Catalimonadaceae bacterium; assembly: GCA_036759185.1. Classification (GTDB taxonomy): domain Bacteria; phylum Bacteroidota; class Bacteroidia; order Cytophagales; family Flexibacteraceae; genus CAMDMI01. The sequence goes on from DAIOVD010000122.1 coordinate 3,342, forward strand.
CGCCGCTGATCCGGAATATTGGCTATTCATCACTCTTTCAGGAAGTTGTTGAATGTGTTTTTGAGAAATCCAGAATTTACGGAATAAGGAGAAATTCTATTGAAACATTAATTTTTGCCAACTCACAGAGGTTGCTGTACTTTTCGGATCAGAAGGAAAATGAAGTTCGCCGGAAATGGGAAAGCGATGCCGGTGCATTCCAACAAATGAAGACCATAAAGATTGATTTCTGCGATTTCTGGCAAGGTTTTGACCGCCACCAGAATTACTTTACCCAATTGCTCAGCCGGTATTTTGATGTGGTGGTTTGCGATGATCCGGATTTCCTTTTTTTCTCCACTTCGGGCATCCGGCACAAAAGCTACAACTGCATCAAGATCTACTATACGGGAGAAAGTTTTCCTCCCAACTACATCGACTGCGATTATTCGGTTTCGTTCGAGCTGATCGAGAATCACCGGAACCTCCGCTATCCACTCTACATTTTGTACGGCGACATGCATTCATTGCTGAGTCCGAAAAAGCCGTACGCCGAAGTGAGAAAGCAGCATACAAAGTTTTGCAACATGGTGGTGTCCAATGCCAGAGCAACCAAACGCATCGACTTTTTCCACAAACTGAGTCAGTATAAACAGGTCGATTCCGGAGGACGGTATCTCAACAACATTGGCGGCCCGATTGAAAATAAAATGGAGTTCATCTCTCAGTATAAATTCTCCATTGCCTTCGAAAACAAATCACAGGACGGCTACACAACCGAAAAACTGGTGGAGCCCATGTTTTGCGGGTCCATGCCCATTTACTGGGGAAACAAAAAAGTAGCATTTGACTTTAATCCGGCTTCGTTTATCAATTGGGATGATTACGGAAGCGACGAGGCCGTCATTGAGCGGATCATCCAGCTTGATCAGAATGATGACCTTTACGAAGAAGTGTACAATCAGCCTTATTTCATTGGAAATGAAGTAAACCGGTATTGCAACGAAGAGCGCCTGGTAGATTTCCTCTCCGGCATTTTCTCTTCCCGCATCCGGAATGCCCGATACTATTACGGCCGAACCGCCACCATCGAATACTACAAAGCCCGTGTTTTTGCGGGAGGTGTGAAGAACAAAATTCTGTCTATTCTTCGATAAGGTCGTTGAGCTTTTCGTGCTCTTTGTGGAGGCGACTGTGAATGGTCCCGTTTTTTACCTGCTCCACAAATGCCTTGAGCTGGTCCATGTCGCCGTCCAGAAACTTGCCGTCTTCACGACGGAATCGTTCCAGGTTTTGCTGCGGATCAAAGGCTTTTTTATCGGCTTCTATTTTCGAGCAGAGTTCATCTAAATCATTGTTGTACACCACAAAATTCTCCGACAACGTTCCCGGTCCTCGCACCGTTAGATCAGGTTTGTGGTAATGCGCCCATGCCCATTTCGAATACGGAGTGTAGACTTTACCGCCACAGGCCTGTACTTCGGCAATCGGAAGTCCGAACGCTTCGAGGTGAGCCAGGAAATATATGGATGACTGCCGGTAGATTTTGCGGATTTCCGACATGGGGTACCGTCCGTGTAATACGGTGTAATCGGTTTTGGTTTTCTCCAGAGCAAGAATCTGAATCGCTCGTTCGGCCATGTGATTGGGTCGCTCAAAGTCGATGAGCGCCTGGAATTTGCCACCCTGTTCCGGAAAAAGCGTACCGTCATTGAGATCGCAGCCAATCACGGTGAGGGGTTGAAATCCTTTGGGCATCGGAAGTTCGGTGGTGGCGGAGCCGATGAGGTACCAGTCGAATCGTTCGAG
>DAIOVD010000122.1:5229-8742 GCA_036759185.1 Catalimonadaceae bacterium
CTCTTTGGCACCTGAAAACCGGATTTTGGTTTCCGGAACTTTGTGATCCAGAAAAAACAATCCATCATAAAATACCGTGCTGCTGACACCCATCTGGGTGAGCATCCGATTCAGACCTTCCGCTCTCGGCTTTACGAAATTGTCGGCAGTATCTGCCATGATGGCTATCTTCATCTATTTCAGTTTTAGAAGGGTAATCAATGAAAACCAAAAGCTGTCTGTGTTGCCTCCCCGGGCCAGGTTGGATCCGTAGATTTTACCCAGCAGTTCGGCAAGCTGGAAAATAAAGGCTTTCGGGCTCTTTTTAATCAGAATTTTCTGGTAAAATGTTTCCCATAAGATCTTGAATATCTTCCAGTTGGTATAAAATGGCAAAACACGCCTGGTGTGTGGAAAACATTCGGCATAGGCTTCCGGATAAGAGGACGACATACCAAAAAGAAGTCGTTTCAGATACGGAATCGTGGTTTTGCGGGCTGCAATGAGGTGGTTCAGTGAAAGGGTAGGAACGGAAGCCACCGCATACTCCATCAGTATCGCACAAAAAACAAGTTGCACATCCTCTGCACTGGTCATTGAATTTTTCGTTCGGCCTATGGCGGAATAGGTTCCGTTTTCCACCTTCTCCAGATAAGCCGAATAGATGGACCGGCGGACGGTCTGTCCGGTTCCGGGCGGATAAAATCCCAGCCAATGGGGATAGCAGGCGAACAGCAACTGGTCATTTTTTCGTTCCTGAAAATAGCCTTTGTAATATGCCAGCCAGGGTTCAACCTCACCGATGTATTCCACCGAAATGTTGGCAGGACCTGCCACACCGATATTCGGAAACTGGTCGTACAGTTTGCAAACTTCATTGAGGTAGGCACCTTCCGGTTCGTTGTCATCGTCAAAAAAAACGATGATGCTTCCGGTCGATTCAGCGTGTCCTTTTTTGCGGGCATGTAACAAACCGGGCGTACTTTCCGTCACGATCCGGAATGAAAACGGCGGAGTAAAATCCGGAAACTGTTTCTCAACCAGTCTGGAAACCGGCTCCGGACTGTTGTTGTCGACCAGCACAAACTCCACCTTTTTCCCGGACGGAACCGCCAGCGAGAAAATGGCTTTCATCGAGCGGTAAAAGCTTTCAGGATCGGGGTTGTATGTGCAAAGAATGATCGAAATGTCCATGCCTTAATCCTGCTTTCTCGTGTATAGAATTCCGTAGATTTTATTCCGGACGGCCCAGAAGAGTTTTAACATCCGGGTTTGCAACTGTACAGAAGCCGATGCTTTCGCCAGATACTCAGACCGGATGGCTGCTGCCCGTTGGTAAGAAGCATCACCTGCCTGGTCTTTGCCAGTTTTGGCCTCCGGCAAAAGTCTGAAATTTCCCCAGATTTCATTGTGGTAGTAAACCGGAATCTTTGCCATCAGTATGCGGAGGATGAAATCATAGTCCATCGCATAGTGCTCGTTTTCCGGAAAATTCCCGATTGTTTTATGAACCGACACCGGATAAAAATACGCCGATGGATTGAAAGGCCATTCGCAGATATCCGCCAGCATCAGTGGAAACGTCATATTTGAAGGACGGTTCACCGAAATGAGTTCCTCCTTCTCATTCCACACGTTGAGGTTGCCCATTAACAGACAGGGTTTGTCTCCTTTTCGTTGGATAATTTCCAGAACCTTCGGCAAAATCCCCGGCTCGTAAAAATCATCCACATTCAGAAAACTTATCCAGCTTCCGCGGGCCATCGCAATTCCTTTGTTCATGGCATCGCTCTGGCCTTTGTCTTTTTCCGAAATCCACCTTAGATGCGGATACCGGGCACTCATTTCTTCCAGAATTCCGACGGTACCGTCCGTACTGCCACCGTCCAGCACCAGATGTTCGATGCCGTCTGTCCACTGGCCGGCCACATTTTCGATGCAGGCTTTCAGGAAAGATGCTCCCTGGTAAACAGGCGTGAGGATGGTTAAAATCAAGAGGATGACGAGGATAATTTCCGAATACGATCAACGCAGACAGAGCGCAAAAAAGGCTCTTTCTGATTGAATTTCAAAGGAATGAGGCCAATCAGGGACGGAACAATCCCTTTATTCCGGATTTAAGCCGACCGAGTATTCCGGGTTTTGGTGCTGCAACCGGGGCTTCCGTAAGCAGTGATTCCAGAAACTTCAACTCATCTTCTGATAAGCTTGCTTTGGCTTTTTCTCTCAATTCCCGTCCGGCCTGGCGTGCTTTTTCAATGGCGCCTGTGTGGCTGTTGAAGGTCTTTGATTCTTCCACCACGCAGAAATTTCCCCATACTTCATCTACATACCGAAGCCGAATGTGTTTTGCGGCTTCCAGAATGAACTCATAGTCCATGCAATAATGGTTGTCGAGGTTGTAAAGGCCGGTTTTGTCGTGAAGACTTTTATGGTAGAAATAGGCCGTTGGGTTGTAAGGCCATTCAAATTTATTGGAGATGATTTCCGGAAGAAGGAGTCGGGAAGGTTTATTAAAATGGCGTCTGGTGCCATCACCATTCCAGATGTTGAGGTTGCTGCACACAAAAGACGGTTCCGGTAAATCCTTGAAAACTGCCAGTACCCTGTTCAGAACGCCGGGTTCGTAATAATCGTCCACATTGAGAAAACTGATGATGCTTCCTTCTGCCATCCGGATGCCCTTGTTCATGGCATCACTCTGGCCTTTGTCCTTCTCTGAAATCAGCCGCACATTCGGATGATGGGTGGCCCATTCCTGAATGATTTCCACGGTTCCGTCATTGCTTCCGCCGTCCATGATCAGGTGTTCGGCCTGAGGACATTGCTGGTCGGCAAAATTCTGCAGACAAGCCTGGATGTATTTGGCACCGTTGTAAACGGGTGTGATGATGCTGATTTTCTTCATGAACAGGAAACGGCCGGCGAATTTCAACTAATTTTCGTTTTTACCGAAATGAGGGCTGTTTTGTTGGATTGAAGAATGGGTTTTGGCGGATTTTAATGAATTCTGAAAAACATGTAACACTGGCGTAACATTGGGTACGAAAACTTCGGTTGCTTTGCAGATTGAAATCTCAACCAATGGCAAATACAGAAAAGAAAGATCTGATGGGTAAACTGGAAGCCGGAATCCTTCAGGTTTTACAGGAACATCATCCAAGTCTTCATAAAAAACTTAAAAAGGAAGCAAAAGAAGCCAGCAGAGAGCTGACCAAAAAAATGCTTTCTGTTCAGGAAGAGCTGGAAAAGAAAGCCCGGAAAGCTTTGAAGAAGCAGAAGGAGGCGGCAGAAAAAAAGATGAAAAAAGAGTCGAAAGCCGCATCCATAGCCGAAAAGACAGTCAGCAAATCAAAGAAGAAAGAAGACAAGCGTTCCGGCGAAAAGTCGAAAAGCTAAGCTTCTTTAGTTCCAGCGACTTCGGATCACCTCCAGAAATTCGGCGTGTACCGGACCGGCAGCCACAATCTGCTTGCCGAAAAGTGCGTTGTCTTCGCCGTTAAAATCGGTGACGGTTCCGCCGGCTTCGCGGAC
>DAIOVD010000122.1:8842-12810 GCA_036759185.1 Catalimonadaceae bacterium
CCTTTTTTACTGTCTTCCGATGCCGAAACGGTTCCTTCTTCGGTAAGAAAACCCGCTTCCGGCAAAATCGCTTTGCAACCTTCCACCACCATTCTTTCTGCTTTCTGATCGACAAAGGACACCAGATTGTTCAGACCTTTGTATTCCACAGACGAAAGGGAAAATCCCTTGTTTTGTTCAGCCAGAAAGGCGGACGTTTTTTCTGCGAGGGCAATCACTTTCTGGCAAACAGCGGCCAGATCAGAAGGGGAGGACTGATTCGTCATAAAAATTTAGATTTGTTACCGTCCTGTAACCCAATCGGTAAGTCTTTCGACAGCCGGATTCAGGTATTCCATCAGATATTGGGGAAAAATTCCGAGGGCCACAAATGCCACCAATAACGGAACCAGCATCAGATATTCCCGCAGATTGAGATCAGTCAGGGACTCTTTCCACTGCGGATCGCGGCTCCAGAATTCACCGAAAAACATCTTACGGGCAGTATAGAGATAATAGGAAGCCGATAATAAAATGCCGGCTGTCGTCATCAAAGCCACCCAGCGTGGAATAAACTGGTTGAATCCAGAGGATTTGAAGGCGCCAATCACCACCAGTACTTCGCCGATGAATCCGGAAAAAGCCGGAATGCCCATGCTGGCAAAAAAGCCCACCATGGCAAAGGCTACGTACCTCGGCATCGGCTGAACCAATCCCGCAAAATCATCCCGGTTCCGGTTGTGGGTACGGTCGTAAATCACGCCGACCAGAAGGAATAAAAACGGGGAAATGAGTCCGTGAGAAACGCATTGGAAAACAGCACCACTCAGTCCTTCAGCCGTGAGGGAAGCAATGCCGATCACCACATAACCCATATGTGAAATGGACGAGTAGGCCACCAATCGCTTGAGATCAGTCGAGCCAAGGGCATTCAATCCTCCATAAAACAGAGAGAAAAGCCCAAGAACAGAAAGCGGATAGGCATACTGAACAATGAGATCGGGGAAAACCGGAAGAACAATCCGCAGTAATCCGTACGCTCCGACTTTGAGCAGCAATCCGGCCAGAACAACCGAAACAGCCGTTGGTGCTTCCACGTGTGCGTCGGGCAACCAGGTGTGAAAAGGGGCGGCCGGCAGCTTGATCAGAAATCCAAGAAGAAGCAGGAAAAATCCCCAGTTGCGCAGCGGCTGACCCAGAAAAGCGGAGGTCGAATCGAAGGACAGAACCGAGTATGGAATGAGATTGCTCTCATCGGTGAGGTAGGGAATGGTAAAGGTATGAACGATGTTTTCGGCCGGAATACTGCCCGTTGCCAGCAGTTGCTGCACTTCGAAAATCACCTCGGTGGTCAACATTTCTCCGGGATTCATCAGGCCAAAATTGATGGCGGTTTCGACCGGATCGATGGTGGACATATAGAGCGCAATCATCGTCATCAGAATAAAAACCGAGCCGGTGAGGGTGTACAAAAAGAACTTAATGGCAGCGAATTCACGCTTCACTCCACCCCAGATTCCGATGAGGAAAAACATGGGCAGCAGCATGAATTCGAAGAAAATGAAGAAAAGGAAGAAGTCCAGAGCCACGAAACAACCGGCAATGCTTCCGGCCATCAGTAAAAAGGACAGTACATATCCTTTCACCTGTCTTTCAATGCTCCAGGACGAAATGGCAGCCACCAGTAAAACCAGTCCCGTCAGTGCTATGAGGCTGATGCTCATGCCGTCAACCCCCAGCAGATAATCAATCGAAAGCGAACCAAATCCCTGCAGATTGAGGCTGATCCAGTCCTTTTTTTCCACCAGCTGATAGCCCATCCAGGTTTGGTCCTGTGCCAGAGCCGGGTCGAATCCCAGAAAGGCGTATCCGCACAAACCCACCATCACCAGCATTCCGGCGATGAGCACCAGTTTCAGAATCCGTGTGAGATCCGACGGAATGAGCAGCACCAGAACCGCCAGAAGAAAAGGCCAGAAAACGATGTAACTCAGAAGTGGATGACTCATGGGCTGCAAATATGAAGGGTTAATTGAGAATTTTCAGAGGGGATTCACATTTCATTTTTAACCAATCTCCTGCATTATGCCGCATCCCTTGCCAGCATCTGACCGCGGTGAGCATCCAGTTTCAGGAAAATAAACAATAGAATGGTGAATGACCAGAGGGAGGATCCTCCGTAACTGATAAATGGAAGTGGAATTCCGATCACCGGCAGCAGCCCGACCGTCATCCCAATGTTGATCGTAAAGTGAAAGAACAGTATCGCCGCCACACAGTAACCATAGACCCGGCTGAACTTCATTTTCTGCCGGTCGGCCAGATAGACCAGTCGCCAGAGCATGCCCAGAAACAATCCGCAAACGAGGATGGAGCCCAGAAAACCAAACTCTTCTCCGATGGTGCAGAAAATAAAATCGGTGCTCTGTTCGGGTACGAAATCGAATTTGGTCTGGGTTCCCTGCAGATAGCCTTTGCCCAGAAATCCTCCTGACCCGATCGCATTTTTCGATTGCGTTACGTTCCATCCCACACCCAGTGGATCGATGTTGGGATTCACCAGAACCTTAATCCGGTTTTGCTGGTGAGGCTGAAGAACGTCGTTGATGAAGAAGTTGGCACCAATCACCACTCCGCAAACAACGAGGGCAATGACCACCAAAGCAATGATGTTGTTGATGGTTTTATCAATCAGAAAAAAGAAAACCACCGCCAGCAAACCGATGGCACCCAGTAGCCAGGCTTCCGGAATAACAAGGGTGAGAACAAACAGAAACACCACACCGATTCCAAGATTGGGTATCCAGGGTGGCAATCCTTCCCGAAACAAAGGAATCACAAACGCACTGAAAACGAGTGTACTTCCGGTATCGTTCTGAAGAAGAATGAGAATGGCTGGCACTGCAATAATGGCCAGTGCCCGGTTCAGATCGGGCCAGCGATCGAGTCGGATGAGGGGATTGCTCAGGTATTTGGCCAATGCCAGCGAGGTCGCAAATTTCGCAAACTCAGATGGTTGCACACCAAAACTTCCCACGCCAAGCCAGGATTTGGACCCGGCCACCGTTTTCCCGATTCCCAGAACCGCCACCAGAACAAGCAGAATGGCTCCGAAAATGAAATAACTGAATACATCATAGAACTTGTAGTCCGTGGCCATGATCAGAATGATCAAAATACTCGAGGTTCCGATGAACAACAATTGCCGGCCCGAACTGATGTTCAGATCCCAGGCATTTGTATCGGCATTTACATCCAGCTCAGAGGCATAGATGGTAATCCAACCCAAAAACAGAAGGGTCAGATAAATAAAAAGTAAAGGCAGGTCAATGGTTTTTACCAGCTTCTCGTCCCTTGCCATCTTCGGTGGTGTCTTTGTGAATAAAATCCCGCGTCAACATGTGTTTATACAGGTTTTTGCGGCTTATGGTATCGTTGAGGTATTTTTCCACCATCAGGGTGGCGATGGGTGCGGCAACAAATCCTCCGAAGCCTGAGTTTTCCACCACAGTAGCAACGGCAATTTTCGGATTGTCTTTTGGAGCAAAGCAGATAAAAATGGAGTGGTCCTTTCCGTGCGGATTCTGAGCCGTTCCGGTTTTTCCGCAGATTTCAATGGTTTTCATCCGGGCCTGGCTCCAGACAGTTCCCTGAAGAACGGCCCATTTCATTCCAGTGACGATGGCTTCGAAATGTTCCGGACGAATCATGGTCTGGTGACGCTCCAGGTATTGTGGCAGCGGCTTGCCTTTATCGCCGATTTTCCGGACAAAATGTGGAGTATAATAATAACCGCGGTTGGCCAGAATGCAGGCCATGTTGGCCATGTGCAACGGACTCAGCCCCAGCTCTCCCTGGCCAATCGAGAGGGAATACACATTGGAATATTTCCAGTGTTTTTCGCCGTAGATCCGGTCGTAATACGCGATGGTGCGCAGGATTCCTTTTTTCTCGCTGGGCATATCGATCCCCAGTTTTTTGCCGATGCC
>DAIOVD010000123.1:0-6214 GCA_036759185.1 Catalimonadaceae bacterium
ATCGGCCATGCCGGACGGAAAGGTGCCTCGGTGAAACCATGGGAAGGGCGAAACCAACCCATTTCGAATCCATGGGAATTGCTTTCGGCTTCTCCCCTGCCCTTCGACCAGAACTGGCCAACACCCAAAGAAATAACAGAAGCCGACATGGACCGGATCGCCGATTCCTTTATTCTGGCCACAGAAAATGCCACCAAAGCAGGCTTCGATATGCTTGAATTCCAGGCACACCACGGCTTTCTGTTTGCCTCATTTTTATCTCCACTCACCAACCAACGGACGGATTCGTTTGGGGGTTCGGTGGAAAACCGGATGCATTTTCCGCTCCGGGTTTTCAAGGCCATGCGGGAAGTTTACCCGAAACAAAAGCCAATGTCGGTCCGGTTTACAGCTTGCGACTGGGCAGAAAACGGCATCACGGAAAGCGATGTGTTAGCCATTGCCCGTGCCTTCAAGGATGCCGGTGCCGATATTCTCAATGTTTCCACCGGAGGAACGGTCGAAAACCAGCAGCCTGCTACTGGCCGGATGTGGCAGACGCCTTTCTCAGATTTCGTTCGCAATGAAGTCGATATTCCGACGATCACATCCGGATTTATCTCGTCCATGGATCAGGTGAACACACTCCTCCTGAACCGGCGGGCCGATCTGGTGGCGCTGGGAAGACCTCTTTTGCTGGATGCCTCTTTTGTCCGGAATGCTCAGGCATGGGAATCCGTTCCGATGGAATATCTCCATGTTCCGGAACCGTATCAGATTGCCGTTCCGCACCAGTTTGCCATTGCGGCCGGCGAACGAAAAGCCATGCTGGGAATGAAAAAAGCCCTCAAGCCTCTCACACACAAAAAATCATAGCGGTTCATTTCAACGAATTCGAAACAATGAAACACTATCAGGACGATTTCTCCACTCGTTACCTGCCGGCAGCAGAAAGTCAGCCGGTGTATTCTTTTCTCGATGATCCGGCATTTGCCTGTCCGGCCGACGTGAACTGTGTAGCCGAAATTCTCGACCGGCACATCGCCGAAGGAAACGGTCACCGGATTGCCCTGCGGTCGGAACACCAGAGCTGGACCTATGAAGATCTTTACCACAAATCCAACCAGATTGCCCGCGTACTGACCGAAGATGCAGGTTTTGTTTCCGGCAACCGGGTCCTGATCCGGTCGGCCAACAATCCCATGTTTGTGGCCTGTTGGTTTGGCATCCTCAAAGCGGGCGGAATCGTGGTGGCCACCATGCCGCTTCTCCGCTATAAAGAACTGAACACCATCGCCGAATGCGCTGAAATCTCCCACGCCTTCTGCGACTACCGCCTGAAGGTAGAAATGGAGTGTACCGACGATACATTCCTGAAAACCGTCCTTTATTACGACGGTACCGGACAAACCGAACAGGAGCTGGAAGGCAGAATGGCCTCCAAACCAACCGATTTTGACAATTTCGAAACTGGTGCCGAATCGCTTGCTCTCATCGGATTTACCTCCGGCACGACCGGCAAACCGAAAATGACCTCGCATTTCCACCGCGATGTGGTGCTGATCTGCCGGTCGTTTCCGCCGTATGCACTGCAAATCAGGCCCGAAGATGTGGTCACGGGAAGTCCGCCGATCGGGTTTACGTTTGGTCTGGGCGGACTCGTTTTGTTTCCACTTTATTATGGTGCGTCCGGATTTCTGATTGAAAAACCATCGCCGGATGTGCTGCTGGACGTGATTCAGAATGAAAAAATCACCATCTGTTTTACCGCACCAACCGCCTGGCGGATTCTCGGTTCCAAAGCCCGGGAATACAATCTATCGTCTCTCCGCAAATGCATTTCAGCCGGGGAAGCCTTGCCGGTAAAAGTATGGGACGACTGGTTTCAGGCCACGGGTTTGAAGATCATTGACGGAATCGGGGCGACGGAAATGCTGCACATTTTCATTTCGGCCAATGAAGATGACCAGAAAAAAGGTGCCCTCGGGAAACCGATAACCGGATACGAAGCCATGGTTTTGGGCGGAGATGGGAATCCGGTCCCCACCGGAGAAATCGGGCGGCTGGCCGTTCGTGGCATTACGGGTTGCAAATACCTCAACCGGCCCGAAAAACAGGAAGAATACGTACAGAACGGATGGAATCTCACCGGCGATTTGTTCCGTAAGGACGAAGATGGCTACTTTTGGTTTGTGAGCCGGGGCGACAACATGATCATTTCTTCGGGATACAACATTGCGGCCCTGGAAGTGGAAAGCGTGCTGATCCACCATCCGGAAATTGCAGAGTGTGCCGTCGTCGGTAAGCCCGATGAAGAAAGAGGTCATCTGGTTTGCGCCTGCATCGTGTTGAAACATCCGGAAAAAGCCTCAAAAGAGCTGGCCCGGCAGATTCAGGACTGGTTCAAACAGGAAGCCGCTCCATACAAATACCCCAGGGAAATTCAGTTTGTGGATTCCCTTCCGAAAACCGAAACCGGTAAAACGCAACATTTTAAATTAAAAGAACTCGCCCTATGAATTTGGAAAACGCCTTCGTGAAAATGGAAAAAATCCGGTTCCAGCATGTCGATTATGCCGGTATCGTGTTTTATCCCCGTTTTCTGGAAATGCTCAATGGCCTGGTGGAAGACTGGTTTGAGGAAGCACTGGACCGTCCTTTCCGGGAGATGCACAAAACCGGTGGCATCCCGACGGTTGATCTGAAGGTACAATTCCGCAGGGCAGCGAGGCTGGGGGAAGTGCTGAAGAAATGTCTATGGGTGAAAAATCTGGGGGCTTCGTCGGTGCAACTTGGATTCCGGTTTGAAGATGCAAAGGGCCAGGTCTGTCTCGAGGGCGAGGTCATGTTGGTGAATGTGGTGATTGCCGAAAGCCGTGACGACATCAAATCGCAACCCTTCTCCCACGAAATCCGCAACAAAATGGAGCCTTTCATGATCCCGGATTCGGTGGAAGAAAATTCCTGATCTCATTCTCATCCAGCTATTTCGATCATGTACGACTTACCAAAATTTAAGGCAGCCGCAGTTCAGACCTCACCGGTGTTTCTCAATCCGCAGGCCACCACCGACAAGGCCTGTACCATCATCAAAGAAGCCGCCGGAAAAGGAGCCCAACTGGTGGCTTTCCCGGAAGTGTTCATCGCAGGATATCCGTACTGGAACTGGATCATGAGTCCGGTGCAGGGAAGCAAATGGTACGAGCTGTTGTATAAATCAGCCATCACAGTGCCCGGTCCGGAAGTGACGCAGCTTTGCCAGACCGCCCGGGAAACCGGAACCGTTGTTGTGATGGGCATCAACGAACGGGGACAAAGTCTGGGTGAAATCTACAACACCATCCTCATCATTGACGAAACCGGAACCCTCATCGGAAAGCACAGGAAACTGGTGCCGACCTGGGCTGAAAAACTCACCTGGACGGGCGGCGACGGTTCTTCACTCAAAGTGTATCCGACACAACTTGGTCCGCTCGGCGTGCTGGCCTGTGGCGAAAACACCAATACACTGGCTCGCTTTACCTTGCTGGCTCAGGGCGAACTGATTCACATTGCCAGTTATATTTCACTGCCAGTTGCTCCGCCCGACTATAACATGGCCGAGGCCATCAAGATCCGGGCAGCGGCACATTCGTTTGAAGGCAAGCTTTTTACGATTGTTTCCTGTTCCACCATTTCGAAAGAAATTATGGAAGTTCTGAAAGAAGATGTGCCCGATGTAGAAACCCTTCTCACAAGAAAAGACTCCGCATTTTCCGGCATCATCGGTCCCAACGGCGCCGTTGTGGGATCACCGCTGATCGATGAGGAAGGCATCGTATACGCCGACATCGACCTCAACAAATGCATCCAGCCCAAGCAGATGCACGACATTCTGGGCCACTACAACCGGTTCGATATTTTCGATCTCCGGGTGAACACCGCTCCACAACGGTCCATCACGTTTACGGACGGAAACTCTTCATTCAACAGTTTGACAACCAATACACCAGACAAAGGCTAAATCCTATGGAAACCAAATTTGACGACAGCGTTCTGGGCCGGGCCCGGGTGGGAACATCTCCGGAACTGGAGGCCTATTACAAAGAACTTGAAAAACTGGGCGCCGGTGCGTTGTGGACCGTCGCCAATGACATTGAGCCCTGGGAACCGAGAAGCAATTCCGTTCCGATGCTCTGGCGGTACAACGATCTTCGGGACCTTGTCCTCAAAGCCACCGAACTGGTGACACCCGAACAGGCCGGCCGCCGGGTGGTGTATCTGGTAAACAACAAACGAAAAGACGTCAGCGCTGCCGTGGGCTGGCTGTATTCCGGCATTCAGGCCACCCTTCCGGGTGAGTCAACTTCGGCACACCGTCACCGGGCCTCGGCGCTTCGTTTCATCATGGAAGGAAGCGGAGGCTACACTGTAGTGGATGGCAATAAAATCAAACTGGGGGTGAACGATTTTGTGATCACACCCAATTCGACCTGGCACGAACACGGGGTGGAAGCCGATGGCAAAACCTGTCTCTGGCAGGACGGTCTGGACATTCCGCTTGTCAACGCACTGGAGGCCAACGACTACGCCGTGCACGACGGACCACAGCAACTGGCAGTTCCGGTTGATTATTCGCCCATGTCCTGGAACGGAGCCGGTCTCATTCCGGCCGACCGGGAATGGAACAAACCCTATTCGCCTCTCTTCCGCTACAGCTGGGAGCCGACCTACGAAGCTTTACTCAAAGCAGCTAAAGTGAGCGGCGGTTCTGAGTTTGACGGTTTGATGATGCACTATTCCAACCCGAAAACCGGTGGCCATGTGATGCAGACCATGGGAGCGTCGATGCAGATGCTTCGTCCAGGAGAGCACACCAAAGCCCACCGCCACACGGGTTCGTTTGTGTACCAGTGCGCCAAAGGAAAAGGCTATTCCATCATCTCCGGCAAGCGGTACGACTGGCAGGAACGCGATATTTTCTGTCTGCCTTCCTGGGCCTGGCACGAGCACGTAAACCTGTCCGAATCCGAGGACGCCTGCCTGTTCTGTTTCCATGATATGCCTGTAATTCAGGGACTGGGATTGTTCCAGGAACGTGCGTACGGGGAGAATGGAGGATTTCAGATTTTGGATTGAATCATTGAGAAAATTAATTCCAGTTTCAATAACTTCTGTACCTTTCTATGTGTCCTATGTGCCTATGTGTTTAACTGACTTATTTTCACCACATAGGAACATAGAGCACATAGCGGACACATTTATCATGAAAGGAACATATATCTTCTTACCATAGCAATTTGAACACAACCTGAAGAGTGAGATTCTAAATCATCAAAATGAAACTAATTACCTATAAAACCACCACTTCCGGTCCGAGGCTGGGCATTCAATATCAGGACCAGGTCCTCGATGCCGAATCGCTGGGCAAATTGCTTTCGTATCCGATACCGTCCTCCATGCTGGAGCTGATCGACATGGGCGAAACGGCTGTGTCTGAAATCAACTGGATGTTGCAGTCCCTCACACCCCAACAGGCCGATGCCTGCCATGTGGCCAAAGACAGTCTGACGGTGCTGGCCCCGATTCCCAAACCGCGGAAAAACATCATCGGGATCGGACTGAACTTCACCGAACACGTGGCTGAATCGGCCCGATCGCTGGATACATCGAACGAACTTCCACAGAAACCCGTCATTTTTTCCAAGCCCCCCACCGCTGTCACTGGACCTGATACAGACATCATCCACAACGCAGCCCTCACGCAACAGCTTGACCATGAAGTGGAACTGGCGGTGATCATCGGAAAAACAGCGAAGAATGTGCGGAAAGAAGACGCCATGGATCATGTGTTTGGCTATACCATCATCAACGACATCAGTGCCCGGGATTGCCGGAGAGCGGGTCAGTGGATTGTGAGTAAAGGACAGGACACATTTGCCCCAATGGGCCCGGTTTTGTTGACCAAAGACGAGATCGCAGATCCACATAACCTCAATCTCTCACTCAAACTGAATGGCGTGGAGAAGCAAAATTCCAACACGAAATATATGTTGTTCCGGATCGGGGATCTGATCGAAGACCTGAGCACCGTCTTTACGCTCGAGGCCGGCGACATCATCGCCACCGGAACTCCGGCAGGAGTAGGAGCCGGCAAAACCCCACCCGAATGGATGTGGCCCGGAGACATCGTCGAAGCCACCGTCGAAGGAATCGGCACCCTCCGCAACACAATTGTTGCCTCATCCACACCAAA
>DAIOVD010000123.1:6314-12723 GCA_036759185.1 Catalimonadaceae bacterium
TCGGCAGCCGTGTGTACCACCTGGGAAATGCTCCGCAAGCTGAACCTCGACACCCGCATCCCGATGGGCGGACGGTTGTTGTCGGGTGGGTATTGAGAGATTGGGTTGGGGTATTCCAACTACATTCTGTCTACTAGATTCGATTGAATTTTAGGTTACTCCGGTTTTTGTCATAAAAACTCTTGTCGTTAAAAATTTTATGCAGAAAAAATTATGACGGAATTCTGTCATAGAAACTGCTGTCTTTAAA
The DNA here is from genome assembly GCA_036759185.1 of Catalimonadaceae bacterium. Classification (GTDB taxonomy): domain Bacteria; phylum Bacteroidota; class Bacteroidia; order Cytophagales; family Flexibacteraceae; genus CAMDMI01. The sequence goes on from DAIOVD010000123.1 coordinate 6,565, forward strand.
AAAATTATGCACGAAATTTTATGACAGATTCCCACTGGAACAATTGCTTTCCGGAACCTACTTACTTTCATCCCTGAAATGTTAGATTTCAAGACACTCATCTCTTTTGATTTTGGGAAATATTCATCAAATTGCTACCTGAAACGACAAGCAGAATCTGGCTATATTTTTTCAAGATCATGATTACAAAAGAAAAGTTGATCGAAACGATTCAACATTTACCAACCAATTTTTCAATGGAAGAAGTGTATGAGAGTCTGCTGCTTCTGGAGAAAATTGAAAAAGGACTTCAGGATAGTGCGGAGGGTAAGGTGATTGCAGAAATTGAGCTGGATTCGCATTTGCCGACATGGTTGGTATAAGTTGGACGGAGAACGCAAAGAATGATCTGATTTCAATCGCTGAGTTCATTGCAAAATGACTCTATAAAATTTGCACGCATCACTGTCAGAGAAATCAGACTCGCTACCCAAAATTTAAGAAACCTGCCAAACTTGGGCAGGTTTGTTCCTGAGGTAAACGACCAACGCATCAGGGAAATTATCCATAAAAATTACCGAATCATTTATTGGGTCAAAAATGCGGAATCGATTGAGATTCTGACCGTTCACCATTCCGCTAAATTCCTTTTCCCCGAAACCATTCGTAAATCCTGATAAAGGTTGAGAAAGCAATAACTGGAACGGAATCCTCTTTTGAGTTTTGAGTTCTTCCTTTTGATATAATTCTTAATTATCCGCATGGTTCAGTATCACCCCGAATCAACAGTCGTTTTCCCAATATCCTTCGAATGCTCTGCGAATAATCAGGGAAAAGCAGGAATCCCACTATTCCACCACAAATCTCCTCAAAACTTTTCCTGTTTCATGTTGAATCTCAAGAGTATACAGTCCGTTTTTCAGGTTCGAGATATCCAGATCCAGGATTTTATCTGCTTCAAATTGTTGGGACATCACCGATCGGCCGGAAACATCCATCACCCGAAGAGAGCTGCCGCCTTTTAATTCATTCAGGTCTACAAACAAAGTTGTCCGGGCAGGATTCGGATACACAAAAACAGACTCGAGAATCCTGGATTTCAATTCATCCTCTGTAGTCCCGGATCGACCAAGGGCTGAAGAAGGGGTAAGAACCAATTGAGGTCGGTTTAAAGTCGCCTCCCTTGAATTAAAATCAATCCGACTGATGTTATTTCCCGAATTGATTAGTTTCAGATTGATCACCGTTTTCCCCAACGCTCTTTGGCTTGAAATATAGGAAGTAAGGTCCCATTCATAATAGGTTTTGCTTACTCCAACCACCGTTCTGACAGCCACAATCGTAGTGGAATGGGCTGGCTTATTGTTCCATTTCGCCCCTGTTTCGGTCCAAGTATCGGTCGGAATATCGTGCACCTCGACCTGAATGGAGGCATTGTTTTTATCACTCAGACCACCATACAACCTAAGTTTTGCCGAACCTAGGGTTGCTGTGAAACTTCCAATGTCAAAACGCAAAAGGGTTTCTCTCTTCCAGGCATTATCCGTTGTCGTTTTTGTGATCAAGGTTGAAGAAGTTCCAAAGTTGGTATTGGCATTCGTCCCGCTGTGCACATAGGCATCGGCAATGGGCCCAAGGGTTACTGCCGGCGATAAAGAGAAAATGGCCGAATATGTGGTATTGGCGGTCGGCGTAGAAATGGTCTGATAATTCGCTCCTCCGTGAACCCAGTTTGAAAAGGAATAATTTCCCTGCGGACTCAAAGCTCCGATGTTCCGGAGAATACCCTGTACACTTGAAATGGAAAACGGGGAAGTAAACAATTGCCCATCGAGAACCACTTTCAAACCAGAAGGTTGGGTGTTGAAACTTAACGTACTTAATCTGGGAAACACATCCTGAAACGTAGTGTCTTTCAGGCCAAGGGGATCCGTTGCGACCAGATAAAACCGAAACCAAACGTTGGTGGCCGTCTCCCCACTTGTTGGGACGGTAAAAGAACCTGAACCACCCGTCGTTAAAGGCATGGCAGGGTGGATGTGAGTATCATGATGAAAATCTACAAACCAACTCAAAGATGTATTGGGGATGGAGCCCGTTTCCGGATCGGTTCCGTTTCCGGAATACTGGATGATCTGCCCTCCTCCATACGTAGTTCCGATGGCTGGGAAAGTGATGGCCGCTGTTGGTTTCTGATTGGGTTGGGTTACGGTTAAAACTGCGTTGTTGCTGGTTGAAAAAAGCGTTCCCGGTCCATAACTCACCTCAACGGAATACGTTCCGGCATCACCTGTAGTAACAGCAGGAATGGAATAAACAGATGAATTGGCTCCGCTAATATTGGCTCCTCCTTTTCGCCATTGGTAAAACAAGGGTTGCGATCCTGTGGCTGTCACAGAAAATGAAACGGGACTTCCGGCGGGAATACTTTGGCTTTGGGGTTGGCTGGTAAGGGTGGGAGGCGATGCGGGAGCGGAATAGGTAATTTTATAAATGCCAGACGCAGCCCGGGATAGAAAATAGATATTTCCATCGGGCCCGGTTCCCATATTGACGGCCGAGCCTGCAATGGTTGTCCCAAAACCAGAACGTGTTGCGGGAGAAGTTGAAAGGTCAAGCCGATCCATCCATTTACTGCAATAGTCGAGGAAAAAGTAATTACCCAAATAGGAAGCAGGATAATTGGTGGAGCCTGGATTGAAAAAAGTTCCACCGGTAATGGCGCATCCACTGGTATGGTTATAGGTATAAACCGGATTGGTAAACGCAACATTGGTACTAACTCCTTCGGCAGTTGGCCATCCAAAATTTTTGGCTCCGGTTGTGGCATCGTTGATTTCTTCCCAGGTATTCTGGCCTACATCGTTTACGAAAATTCGGCCGGTTACCGGTTGAATGGAAAGGGAATATGGATTTCGAAGGCCATAAGCCCAGACCCGTTGCCGTTTCACATTGGTACTGGAAATAAACGGATTATCGGCTGGGGCGGTACCGTCTGTATTGAGGCGAAGGATTTTGCCATGGTAGGTATCCAGATTTTGGGAATTGGCAGAATTGGCGTTTTCTCCGATCCCAACATACAGTTTTCCATCTTTTCCAAACTGCATCGTTCCACCATTGTGATTGGTGGCTGAACTGAGGGGGTCAAGGTTTAGGATAACCAACTCTGATCCTGCCAGGGCCACATCTCCGTTGGCTGTAAAACGGCTGATCCGGTTATTGGATGCCGTTGAAAGGGTGTAGTACAGATAAATATAAGAATTGGAAACAAAATTCGGGTCGAAGGCAATCCCGAGCAATCCTCGTTCTCCTGAACTATTCACCGAAAGGCTGACAAAGGGTGTGACCAGCAAACCCCCGTTTTTAATGACCCGAAGCTGGCCATTTTGCTGAGCAACAAATATCCGGCCATCAGGCGAAAAGCTAAAACAAGTGGGACTTGATATTCCATTTGCCACTAAAACCTGGCTAAAACCCGTCGGCAAAACCTGCGCTGTTATGGGTTTGCATAATCCTGAAACAAGGTAGAGGGTTATGGATATCCAGAAGGTAAAAAGGCTTTTCATAGGTAAATAGGTTTGGACCAAAACTAGGCCTTAATGGTGTTACGATAAAATGAATTTGTTTCATAATTTTTTGATAATGAGTATATTAAATGGGGTTCATCCTATAGATTTCTGGGAAAAACAACTTTTTTCCTTTCGAGGTGCGTGACTGAAAATCTTGTATTAACCGGAATTGAACACTCCCCTCTCATAAAATCCGGCAGTGCCAGGTTTCATTCTTTTCCAGCTGCGAGTCGCATTGAAGAGCGAAGACCGAAACCCTGACCGTGAGCCAGGACACAGTCGAAGTGCTTTTGTCATAAAAACCCTTGTCATTAAAAATTTTATGCAGAAAAAATTATGACAAGATTCTGTCATTAAAATGGCTGTCATTAAAAAAATTATGCACGAAATTTTATGACAGATTTCCAGCCTTGTTCCTGATCGTAAGGTTGAATTGGTGATTCCTGATTTCGCTGAAGTACGCAGGCAAATTGAGTTTATGAAAATATTCTGCACTTCACATGCTCATTTTCAGAATTTTAATAGATTTGAAAATTGTCGCCCCCTTATATGAAACATTTCACATCTGCCCTGTTCTGCCTTTTCCTGATACTTATTTCCCACTCCGGAATCATATATGCCCAGACGGCTGGTCTCGACCAGAGTGTCATGCTTCGGGCTACTGTTCAGGATTCCCCACCTCAGATCCACCTTTATTGGATCGCCACAGTGAATTGCCAGGGATTTCAGATATCCAGAAAGAAAAAGACAGACACCAACTTTACCATTATCGTATCTTCTTTGCCAGGAACGAAAAATGATTGGTTGGATGTCAATGTTCAACCTGGTGTTGAGTATGAGTATCAAGTGTACCGTTTTGGAGGAGCCGGACTTTACGGCGGCCCGAACGGATATGGCTATATTTCTTCTGGCATCCAGGTTGAACCCAATCCTTTTAAAGGATCGGTTGTTTTGCTGGTAGACAGCAATCTGGTCTGGAATTCTCTTACGAAAAATGCCATCTGGCAATGGAAACAGGATGTGGCTGGTGAAGGATGGGATGTAATCGACGTAGAAGTTGCGCCGGCCGATAGTGTGAAATCCGTAAAAAGGAAACTCACAAACCTCTACCGCTCAAAACCCTTCCGCTCCATATTCATTCTGGGTAAAGTTCCGGTTCCCTATTCGGGAAATATTGCGCCTGATGCCCACCCTGAGCACATGGGAGCATGGCCAACAGATGCTTATTATGCCGATACCCTTGCCTGGCCGGATGTGTCGGTGAATACCTCAACTGCTTTTGATCCCCGCAACCGTAATGTGCCGGGAGATGGTAAATTCGATAAGTCAACCTCGGTCCGGCAAATAGAAACAGGTAGAGTCGATATGCGGAATTTACCTCAGTTTGGACTTTCGGAGGCAGCCCTCATCAAGCGGTATCTCACCAAAAACCATCTGTTCCGCACCGCAGAAATTCATATTGAAGACAGAGCCATGCACGATGACCAGGCCACTGGTCTTAATTTCGGCGCCACTGCCTGGAGAGGATATTCAACCCTCTGCCGGAACGGAAACATTCCCTATAGCCAATACGCAACCATCGGGACCGGAAATTTCCGGATCTCCTGCATCAACCACGACTTTCTCTGGTCGGGTAGTTGGGGGCCTGGAAGCTATACCACTGTGGGCACAAACCAGTCGATCCATTTTAAAACGGATTCTTTACGGACAGTTTTCACGGCTTTTCTGGGAAGTTATTCCGGCGACTGGGACAGCCCAAGCAACAATTTTCTTCGATGTGCACTGGCAAACCGTGGCCCTGTTCTGACCACCTGCTGGTCAGGAAGACCGTTCTGGTACTTTCACCACATGGGTATGGGAGAGAGTATTGGTTATAGTGCAATCATTACCCAAAACAATCAAAGTGCATATGTGACAGGAGATTACCCGAATCAAATCCATATCAATCTTCTCGGAGACCCAACCCTGAAACTTCATCCGATAAAACGAATAAAGCAGCTTCAATGTGCAACGCAATCAGGCGTTACAAGGCTTTCATGGAAGCCTTCCGGCGATACAGTTTCAGGATATCATGTATTTAAAAAAGTTGCAGGGTCAAATAAATTCATAAAACTCTCAACCACCATTGTTCCGGACACGACTTTCCAGGACATGTGCAGTGCAAATGGATTGACAATTTATATGGTACGTCCGGTAAGACTTGAAACTTCCTATACCGGAACCTATTGGAATTACGGAACCGGGATACTCGATACTACGCTGATTACAAACGGACAGGTGATTAATCCAGACCCATTGGTGAAAATCAGGATGCCAGATTCTTTGCCAACCTGCCCAAAAAATATGGAATTTCAATTACAAACCATTGCCACTTCCCTGCCTCATTATTTCCGTTGGTACCGGAATGGAATTCTGATCGACTCTTCCAATGTTCCTTACCATTCTGTCTTTTGCCATGTACCCAATATTCAGTTGGTGTGTGAACTCGTTTTCACCGGTGGATGCTATCTGAACCGGATCGTCCGATCGGATACGCTTTTTCTGAATATGACCTTTCACCCACCTTTTCAGGCAACTCTTCTATTCCAGCCCAATACAGTATGTAAACACC
>DAIOVD010000124.1:0-3169 GCA_036759185.1 Catalimonadaceae bacterium
GGGGACTTTGTTCAGGTATATATCAGGATTAAAGTTCGTTTCGGTTTCGTCAGAAAGGACGGTGCTTATCGGTGCTGAATGGAGTTGTAATACGCCACCCGCTTTTTGTTCTCTTTTGCGGTACGTGCCTTAACCCGTTTGTCAGCGGTCAGTTCGGCCTGGCCCGGATTGGCTTCGTAATAATCTGCCAGCGTCACCTGCGCTTTGCTGGCACATGAGGCTGCCGACAAAGCGACAAATCCAATGACTGCGAAGTATGCTATTCTCATAGTGGTGGTGGTTAGTGGTCATACAAAAATAATAGCCGCCCTTTCGGAACGGCTATTGTTTTCAGCAGGTTTCTTTGCTGTGTAAGAAAGTGAAGACTAGAGCTTCAGTTTTGCCAGTATCGATTTCGGAACGCCATTCCGGTGCACCATAATGCTGGTGGTTTTGTACAGGAAAAAAGGTGCAGAACAGAAAAAATATCCCTTCGCATGGTTGCGCTCTGCACCCCAGGAGTTTTTCACAATATAAAAACGTTTGCCGGTCTGGTCTTTGGCCGCTCCTACAATGTGCATTCCGTGGTCGTCCTGTGTGGTGTAATCATCGTAGCCTTCCTGACGCAGTTCCGGTGTGATCGTTTCTTCTTTCACTGGTTTTAAAAAGACGGAATCTTTCTCCATTTCAGCACCCGAATCGTAATGTTTGGCTGGAACCACAGCCAGACTGTTCCGGAACGAAAATCCTTTCTCCGAAACATCCGATCCCCAGGCAACCGAATAGTTATTGGCGATGGCGTAATCGGCCACTTCCTGCATTTCGTTCAGGCCGATGTTGTAAACCGTGCTCCAGGACCAATTATCAGGCACTTCCAGAACGAATGGTTTGTACATAGGCTGGTGGGTAAAGGAAGTGAGCTCAATATATTCATCTGGTTTGATGGAAAGAAATTCAGCGAAGGTTTTGGCCGTGTAGCTTTTTCCCTGAAAATCAAATTTCTCCGGAAGTTTTCCCAGATAGGCATCCAGAATTCCGTTCACTGCCATTTTCCAACGGTCGCTTATTTTGTTTTCATTTTTCACCAGCACATCCAGAAATCCTTTCAGTGCGGCATCCAGTTCACTGTGGTCGTGCTTGTAACCCTGAAACGGATTGCCGGGATAGACCGCTTCCGGAACAATGCCGTATTCTTTGATTACACTGGTTACATCATGAAAGGCACCACCCGGACCCATGTTGGTGTGTCCATGCATGCGCACATATTTTTCGGCTTTCTGAAGATAGGCATGCCGGACAATGAACATCTCACTCAGGTTCACCGCTGGTTTGCCCGCTTTCATTATCTCCGATTCGATAAACGATAAAGTAGAAAAAGACCAGCAGGTTCCGGTGTTGTTCTGATTTTTTACTTCTGTATTCTGAATTTCCTTTTCAATCGTAAACCGGATGGTGGAACTGGCTGAATTGCTGTTCGGTGCCTGTGCAATTGCGGTGCCGATTCCAATGATACCTGCAACAAAAGGAAGAATGGTTTGTTTCATTTTCTGTATGATGTTTCCAATAATTATGAGAGCACAAGTATCGGCCCTTTTTTTCGTGGAAAGAAGATTTCTGACAGGAAAAAAAATCAGGATGGTCAGGTTTTCTAATTCATTTTTAAGGTTTCATTTTATTGATTATTTCAATGAAACGGTTTCCCGGAAGGTGAAAGACGGAATTTTGGTTCAACTTTGCACCTCTGCTTACTCAGGTTTGCTACGGAATTCATGAACCAGCACATTCTAAGGAAAACACTCGAATCATTCGCCAGTCGCCAGAAACACGATTTTAATGCAGGGATCATCACCAAGCCGTTGGCGGAAGACAGGGTCTATCAGGAATATGAACTGGCGTTGTTTGTCAACGATTTTATTCTCCATGCGGCCAATATTGAGATTTCCTGCAAACTGAATTACCTCGACGAAGGGCAACTTAAATATGCCGTTCAGGAATTGACGACTCCATTTCTGGTGTTTGAAAAAACCAATTCCGGATGGATTCCGATGATTTTGTTTCAGGATAAAAAAGGAATGCTTCAGGCAGACCGTATTCTGGCGCAAGGAACCCAAACGATTGAAGGACAGGTCATCGATTTCGATCTTCTTAAAACGGAAGAGGAAATTGCCTCAACCGACAGAACCCAGAAATTCGTACTGGTTACCGGACTTGCCTGGCGGGCGATGGTCAGCCATTTTTATCAGGACGGAGATGATGAACCAACGCCATCCCCATTCAAAAGGCTGATGCGGTTACTCGGTAATGAAAAGAAGGACATCGGGTATATATATGTGTATGCGATGGTGATCGGGTTGATTTCCCTGAGCTTGCCCATCGGTATCCAGTCCATCATCAACCTCATTTCCAGCGGACAGTTTTTCAATTCTGTCGTTGTTCTCATCAGTCTGGTGATTGTAGGTGTGATGATTTCAGGTGGGTTGCAGATTATGCAAATGACCCTGGTGGAAATTCTCCAAAGGCGGATTTTTGCCAAAGCATCATTCGAACTGGCCTACCGGATTCCACGAATCAAAATGGAGAGTCTTTCCGGGTTTTATCCGCCCGAACTCATGAACCGGTTCTTCGAGATCGTCAACATTCAGAAAGGCTTGCCAAAATTGCTGATCGATATTTCAGCCGCTACCCTTCAGATTGTTTTCGGGCTTTTGCTCCTGTCGTTTTACCACCCGTTTTTCGTGATTTTCTCCGGCTTTCTGGTGGGAATGGTCTATCTCATCTTCCACTTCACCGGAAACAAAGGCTTGGAAACCAGTCTGAAAGAATCAAAATATAAGTACAAAATCGCCCAATGGTTTGAAGAACTGGCCCGTACTCTTTCAACATTCAAACTGGCTGGCACCACCAATCTGCCTCTGGAAAAAACCGATCAGTATGTAAACAACTACCTCAATTACCGGAAAAAACACTTTGGTATTCTGGTGGTTCAGTATGGAAATGTACTGGCCTTTAAAACGCTCATCACGGCGGGTATCCTGATTCTGGGTACCATCCTGGTTGTGGATCGCCAGATTACCCTGGGGCAGTTTGTTGCTTCTGAACTGGTAATCATCATTGTGGTCAGTGCCCTGGAGAAAATCATTCTTAATATTGATGTCGTGTATGATCTCCTGACAGGTGTTGAAAAACTGGG
>DAIOVD010000124.1:3269-12643 GCA_036759185.1 Catalimonadaceae bacterium
ACCGATTACACCGGCAATTTCAATGTAAACGGCATTTCGTTCCGTGATGTGGAAATCAACCATTACCGCGATCTGGTGAGCAAAAACTTTGACCGCTCTGAGATTTTTGACGGTACCATCCTCGAAAACATCACCCTCGGCAAGCCCGGGATTTCCTACACTGATGTGTCTGAAATTCTGCAGAAGCTCTATTTGATGGACGACATCAACCGGCTTCCAAACGGGATCCTCACCGAACTGGTCGGAACAGGTAATCTGTTGTCGAACTCCGTTCTGGAGAAAATCATCATTGCCCGCTGTCTTGTGGTGAAGCCCGCATTGCTCATCATTGCCTATCCTGTTTTCATGCTGGAAAACACAGAACGAAATCATATCTATTCGATGCTGATGGACAGAAATCTGCCAACCACAGTTGGGTTTATCACCAACGACCAGGACCTTATGAAAGCCTGTGATCTGGTTTTTGTTCTCGAAAAAGGAACACTTCTGGCATCCGGAAGTTTTGAAGAAGTACAGTCATCTTTATCAAGGATCTGATATGCTGAGAATTTCCAATAATCAAATACCACAGGATTGGGCGAAAATGGAATTCCAGGCGCTGAGGACAATGAACACCTCCAAAAGCGGAAAAGTTCTTGCCCGGTGGTTAATCGGCATTATGATTCTCGGAGGACTTTGTATGTTTCTTCCCTGGCAGCAGAACATCCCCGGAAAAGGTAAACTCACCGCCCTCGATCCTGCTCATCGTCCGCAGCAAATCCACACTGCTATTGCCGGACGGATTGTGGCATGGAAAATCAAAGAAGGAGAGTACGTAAACAAAGGCGATACCATTCTCACTTTGGCTGAGATCAAGGACGATTACTTCGATCCCGACCTTCTGGTTCGACTCAGTGAACAGCTGTCTGCCAAAGAAAACAGCATCCAGGCGACGGAACGTCAGGTGGAGGCCATTAAGAAACAAATGAGTGCTCTTGAAAACGGACAGCGATTCACCTTGCAAAAAGCCCGGAACAAAGTGTTGCAGAACCGGATGAAGGTAATCAGCGACAGCACCGATTACGAAGCCGAGAAAATTCAGTTTAATACGGCCAAGCTTCAGTATGATCGTTACAAAGCCTTGTATGAAAAAGATGGTTTGATCTCCCTCACCGATCTGGAGAAGCGAAACCTGAAGTTGCAGGAAACCATGGCCAAAAGGACCAGTTCCCAGAACAAATTCTATGTGTCGAAAAATGAACTCATCAATTCCCTTATCGAACTCAGTTCTGTCGAAGCTGAATATGGCGACAAACTGGCCAAGGCAGGTTCTGAACTTGGAGCCAAGCAAAGTTATCTGGCCGATGCTCAAAGCGAATACTCGAAAATCCGCAACAAGATTTCCAATGTGGAAGTCCGCGTTGGAAACTACGCTTTAACTGCACCGCAGGATGGATTTGTGGTACGTGCCCTCAAGGTCGGAATCGGAGAAACAGTGAAAGAAAACGAGCCTTTGGTTACCATCATGCCGGATGTCACCACCAAGGCCATTGAACTGTATGTGAAAGCGATGGACGTACCACTGATTTCCAAAGGACGGAAAGTCCGGATTCAGTTTGATGGCTGGCCGGTCCTTCAGTTTTCGGGCTGGCCGAATTCCTCCGTGGGTACATTTGGCGGGGAAGTAATTGTGATTGACTATGTTGCCTCTGCCAACGGCGAATACCGACTGCTGGTCATTCCCGACAAAACGGATGAAGCCTGGCCCGAGCAATTGCGTCTGGGTTCCGGTGCCAATGGCTGGGTGATGCTCAACGATGTGCCCGTCTGGTTTGAACTCTGGCGCCAGATCAACGGATTTCCACCCACCATTTCCAAAGCAGAGGCCGAGTCAGGAACCGGTTCGGACGCCAAAAAATAGCGATGCGAAAAACCAGGGGCTTTTTGTTTTCACTTCGGAATTGGGTCGCTACTGCGGTACTTTTTCTGTGGTCTATGGCTGCGTTTTCACAGACGGAGCCGGTTTTGTCACCTGTCCGTTTTTTCGAAGCCGTTTCGCAGAACCATCCTTTTGTTAAACAGGCAGGCCTTTTTCTGACGGCTTCTGAGAACGAACTCCTGATGACCCGTGGACAATACGATCCGAAATTATTGGCCAGGTTCAATCGGAAATCGTTTGATGGCAAGGAATACTACAATATGTTCAATCCCGAGATCAAAATTCCAACCTGGCCAGGTGTGGATGTGAAAGCGGGTTATGAACGGAATGTGGGTGCGTACATCAATGGTGAAGACAATACACCGGCATCCGGACTTCAATACCTTGGCGTAAATGTTCCACTGGTTCAGGGTTTGGTGACCGATGCCCGAAGAACAGCGTTGAAACAGGCCAAAATTGGTATTCAGATGGCCGATGCGGAGAAACGAAAGCAGGTGAACAAGGTCTTATTTTCAGCGGCAAAGGAATATTGGGAATGGTATTTTCAGTATCAGCAACTTTTGAATGCCGAGCTGGCGTTCCGTCTGGCTTCGGATCGGTTTCGGGCCGTGAAAAGCAGAGCCCTTGTGGGCGAACTGGCTTCCATTGACACCGTTGAATCGTTGATTTTTCTGCAGGACAGGGAGATTTTCCTGAATCAGAGCCGGATTGATGAACTCAACAGCCGGCTGCTTTTGTCGGCCTATTACTGGTCGGCTGATGAAAAGCCTCTCGCCATCGAAAATGGTATTTCACCTGAGGTTCCGTCTGCTTATATGTCGGCCCTTCCGGATTCGTCTGTCAACAGCATCATTGAAACTGCCGTTGTTCAACACCCTGAATTGCAGAAGGTCACATTGAAATCCAACCTCCTTCAGCTCGACCGGAAACTGAGTTCTGAAATGCTGAAACCTCAATTGAATGTGCAGTATTCATGGCTTTCGAGGGTGGATCAATCGGTCTGGTTTAGTTCGGCCCCGGACCGGAACTATAAGCTGGGTTTTGATCTGTCATTTCCAGTTTTGCTCAGGAAGGAAAGAGGAAAACTTGGACTGGTGAAAACCAAATTGCTTCAGAATTCACTTGATCAGATCCAGATGCAGAGAGACATTGAAGTGGACATCCGAACCAGTTACAATGAGATGAAAAACCTTCAGAAGCAGATGGAGATGCAGGTACGGATGGTGGAGAATTACAAAAGGTTGCGGGATGCGGAAATCAGGAAATTTGAAAATGGTGAGAGTACATTGTTTCTGATAAACAGCCGGGAAGCCAAACTGATCGAGGCTCAAATCAAACAGGCTTCATATATGGCCAAATATCAGAAAGAACGTGCCACTATTTTTTATGCCGCTGGCCGGAATCCACTATTGCCATTGTTTTGATCCGTTTGGAATTTTAACTTCCTAAGAGATTTCGGTTGAAATGATTGGTTTGAGATTTGTTTGGAATTGAAGTCACGCTCACTGCTTTTTTGCATCCACAATCAGGAATTTCATCATGTCCAACGAAACCAGAAAAGCGTTCTCAGATACCTATGGTCATCAGGGATCCGTCCGTACATATTTTTGTCCGGGACGAATCAATCTTATAGGTGAGCACATCGACTACAACGGAGGCTTTGTGTTTCCGGCTGCTCTCACCCTGGGCATAACGGCCTGCATTTCAAAGCGTGAAGATGGTGTGGTCCGGTTTTCATCCACAACAATCCCAGGAACGGTTGAAATCCGGCTGAACGAAACGTTGGAAAACAAACCCAGCCAGCATTGGGCCAATTATCCGATTGGTGTTCTTGCCTTTCTTCAAAAGGAAGGATACACATTATCCGGCGCAGATGTGATGTTCAGCAGCAATCTACCGGACGGTGCGGGCGTTTCATCGTCTGCCGCCATAGAAGTGCTCACCGCTTTTATGTTTCTGGCTGAGAACGGGCATCCGGAACCTGATCGGGTTTGGTTGTCTATCTTTGCTCAGAAGGTAGAAAACCAGTTCATCGGAGTGAACTGCGGCATCATGGACCAGTTTTCAGTTGCCAACGGAAAGGCCGGACAAGGTATTCTACTTAATTGCAACAACCTTGAGTTTCGGTATGTTCCGATGAATCTGGGCAACTACCGGCTGGTGATTCTGAATACTAAAAAGCGGCGGGAACTGGCAGACAGTAAGTACAATGAACGCCGTGCAGAATGCGACGAGGCCCTGGCTATTCTCAATCAAACAGAGACATTTCCAGATTTATGTTCGGCTACATTTGATGCCGTTGAATCCCTGATTTCGGATCCGGTGATCCGGGCACGGGCAACCCATGTGGTGGCAGAAAACCAAAGGGTGATTGAGGCCTGCAAGGTTCTGGAAGCAGGAAATCTGGAGAGGTTCGGGCAGTTACTGAATGAATCGCATTTTTCACTACGCGATTTGTACGCAGTCACAGGCAAGGAACTTGATGTGATTACGGATGCTGCAAGGTTGCATCCAGGTTGCCTGGGTGCCCGGATGACGGGTGCTGGTTTCGGTGGCTGTGGCATTGCCATCGTCGATAAAGAATCGATTCCTGATTTTTCCAGGGTCGTCTCTGAAACCTATGAGGCCGCCTGTGGGTGGGCGCCTTCAGTCTATGTGAGCGAAATAGGGGAGGGTGTGCGACAATTGGATTGAGTTTTTTTGAAATTTAAGTTCCTGTCTTTTAGATGTTTAAATTGAAAGTAGAAAAATTTAATCTCAAATTTTGTGGTAGTTAAAAAACTATGTACAATAATTGCATTCTGAAACTGTAACCTTTGTTGATATAAAGGAAACAGGTTATTAATTGGGTAATGAAAAGAAAGTACTAAGAGATTTTAACCAATAACGTCTCAGACGCAAACCCTCAAATCACTTGGTTTGAGGGTTTCTTTTTTTTCAGCCTTTCCACCCGCAATTTTTTTTCTTTGGCCCGGATTCTCCTGTTCCGATAAATTCTTCTGTGATTGGCTGACTCTTAAGGATTTTCTTTTGGAGTATCCCGATTCATCCCGAACAATCTTCAGAACCATCAAAGTGCCGATTTGGAAACTAGGTTCCGAAACCGCTACTTTTGACTCACACGAAATACCATACGTATGACCGATACATTCTCTTACCCTGTCACCAGGGTAGCACAGTCCAGAATCAGCCAGGTTGATTTCGATAACCTGCGATTCGGAGCTGCTTTTGCAGATCACATGTTTGTCATTGACTATAAAAATGGTCAATGGGGGCAGGGAGAAATTGTACCATACGGTCCCTGGTCTTTCGATCCATCCATGGCTGCTCTGCATTACGGACAGGCCATTTTTGAAGGACTTAAGGCGTACAAAACTCCTGAAGGCAATGTGCAGATCTTTCGTCCGCAAGCCAATTTTGAGCGTTTCAATGAGTCGGCTAAAAGGATGAGCATGCCGGTAATTCCGGAAGAAATCTTCATGGGTGGCCTTACCCAATTGATTAAACTGGATGAAAACTGGGTTCCGTCTCAGAAGGGAAGTTCACTCTACATTCGTCCTTTTATGGTATCAACCGATGAGTTTCTGGGCGTTCGCATCGCTGAAACCTATCGTTTTGCGATCATCTGTTCTCCGGTTGGTCAGTATTACAGTGAGCCATTAAAAGTGAAAGTGGAACGCACTTTCAGCCGTGTTGCCGAAGGAGGAAGCGGAAACGCAAAAGCAGCAGGTAACTATGCTGCCGCTATGTATCCGACCAAACTGGCTCAGGATGCTGGTTTCCACCAATTGCTCTGGACGGATGCTGCGACGCATTCGTTCATTGAAGAGTCGGGTACAATGAATGTGATGTTTCTGATTGACGATACTGTTGTAACGCCTTCAGTGGGTGGTACCATTCTCAAAGGTGTGACCCGAAATTCGGTTCTTGCCCTGGCTAAAGACAGAGGAATGAAAGTGGATGAGCGCCGCGTTTCTGTGGAAGAAATCGTAGCGGCTGCCAAAGACGGCAGACTGAAAGAAGCCTTTGGCGCCGGAACCGCAGCCACCATTGCGCCGATTGCCGTGATCCATTGCGATGGTGTCGATTACCATCTTCCATCCAATGAAAACCGGACCTTTGCACCATCGATCCTGAAGGAGCTCACAGAGATCCGGACAGGTGAATCAGCCGATCGTTTTGGCTGGATGGTTCAGGTTTAAGATTCATATTTCCATACCAAAGCCCCGGTTCCGGGGCTTTTTTTTTGCCCATACAAGAAGTGGTCTCGTCATGAAAAAGGCTGATTAACACAATCCAAAAGTGGGTTTTGGTGAAGTTTCCTTCGTTATTCACTAAAATCTTAAGCCAAGGCAGCGGGGTTAAGGTAGTGAAATGATACATGTCAGGCATTTGAAGTAATATTGGAAATGTTCAAAATTCTATTGGAACTTTTCTATTTCTATTTCAAACCACCTTTGGATTCATCTTTTTGAAAGAGGTTTCACATTACAGGCATTTTAATCTCACGATTTTCTTACAACCCCACTTTTCAGGAATCGCTGATTTCACTGCATTTCCTTTCCCGAATCCATTTTCTGTAAGGTAAGCCGGGATATGCAGAGGGAGGCTGTTCAGAAGATATTCAACTTTGGTGCGGATTCGTAGGGGTATAACCTCCCTACAAACCCACTTCGAACAGCTAACTTCTAATTTGAAAAACTATGGAGCAAAATTGGTACTCGACCAGATTTTACTTCATTGGCCTGATTGCCTTACTCTCGACCGTTTTCACGGTCTTCGAATCCTCAGGTCAGTGCATTAAAGTGAAAGACCCCATCAGTGGGCAATGGACAGATCAACCACAGAGCTTTCTGCGCTGTCCGGCGTTGACAGACCCCATTCCGGGAACCGTTACGCTGAATTTTCAATCCCCGGCAACAAACTTTACCATTGACTGGGGCAATGGTGATATCCAGACTTATCCAGGACCACAATCCACTATTAATTACACATTTAACACAGCAGATCTCTTCAAAATCAGAATTACATTTCCAGGTTGCCCGGACACGCTCAAAGCGGTTTATGTCAACGAGCGAAATGTAACTGGCGTTGGAGTGAACGTACCAGGTGTTGGTTTTATCGTACCACCAGCCGGTATTTCAAACAAACGTTGTGTTCCGGAAGATCTTACGATCATCAACGGTTCGCCTGGAATGAATGGCTACACCCGTTGGTTAATAGAGTGGGGCGATAATGAGCGAGATACCATTGGTGGAGAATTCTTCAAATCGTATCTGCATACCTATCAGAAAGGAACGACTGGCTGCTCACTGCAAATCCGGGTGACGTACGTAAATGGTTGCGGAGTGAATCCGATCAACCGACCGAAAGCTTCCTATGGTGACTACTTCTTTAAGGACATAGATTCAGCAGCGGTAACTCCCGCTTCTGTTATTTTATGTGCTCCAACCGATGTCGCCATCAACGACATATCCAAGCTAAACTGTCTTGACAGCATCGACCGTCAGTTGCTATGGACAAGAACCGGTGGCTTTGCCGCTGACCTTCCATATCCGGGAGACAATGTGTTCCGTCCTTATAATGCGATCAACCGCCTGATGAATATCCCGACGGCTTCGTTTTACCCGATTCCTCCCGACAGCACCTATCATTTACGGATGGTGATCCGGAATACCTGCGGCGATGACTCAGCCGATGCCGTCATCCGTATCGTGGCTCCGACTCAACCGAAACTGGCAGTCGTAAACGACAATACTTGTCCCGGGGAACAAATGAATTTCCAGAACCTCACGTCTGACAGACCGTATCAAACATATAAAGTTGATTTTGGTGATGGTACAGTTCAGACGACCGGTTTTAGTGCGACATTTTCACATACATACTCCATTGGTGGTACCTATACAGTTAAAATGTGGACCATGGTGAACGGATACAATGGCCAGACCTGCGGTTTGGTTGACAGTATTCAGGTTCATGTAAAAACGACTGTCACCCCAATTGTGTTTGCATCCCCAAATCTGGGTTGCGATTCGATGATCGTAAGGATTGAAAACAACTCCATCAACACAACGGGTGTCGTATGGAAAGGATGGGAACTCGGCGGTTCACCTACCATCAACGCTGGTTCAGGCGTGCTTCCGTCCATGATTGTATTTCAGCAGGCAGTTGTATTGAGTACTGATATGACTGATAGTTCTGCTATGGTGAAATTCCGCTGGCCAGGACGATACATTATCCGTCTTCGGGCGCAATCGCTGGGATGTCCGGAATTATCGGCTTATGATACCATCGAAGTATATCCTTCTCCGGTACTCCGCTGGCAGATTCCTTCCAAAACCATTTGTTTGGGTAACTCGATTACGGTCCGTGACAGTTCCAGTGTGATTCCTTCCGCTTCTTCCAACAGAAGAGGTTTGAAAAGTAACTGGAATCATATTTCATGGAGACTCGAAATGGGCGACGGAACCAACTATACTTCCAGTTCCAACATCACCGGAAACTTCAGCGATGTGCAGGGAACCGATCGCCTTACGTCACACACGTATGTAAATCCGGGAACATACTGGGTGAAACTGACCGTAATGTCGCCATTCCGTTGCCCAAAAGTAGATTCGATGCAGGTCACCGTCCTTCCTGCCGCAGTTCCTGCTTTTACCTGGGTTCGCGATGTATGTAATCCAGGCATGATTACGCTGATGAACCAGACAAGCGGTGCATCTCAGCGGTATGAGTGGATTTTCAAAAGAGGAACCACTTTGATTGCAAAAGAAATCCGATTGGCAAAAGATACATTTTCATATTCGCTGCCATATTTTCCTCCGGGAGATTCTACCTACTATTACATCACATTGCGGGCCGTATCCGGTGTTTCTCCCGATACCTGCGTGGCCTCAACCGCACCGGTTCTGGTGAAAATTCCGCCTGCCAAACAAGCCGCGTTCTCCAGTTCAGTGATCGATGGATGTACTCCAATTAAAGATGTATTGTTTGTGAATCAGTCCATCGGAATTCCAAGTGATGGCAGCCATACATATACCTGGACATTTGGAAACGGAAATACTTTTGTTGGCGAAAATCCTCCGCTTCAGGATTTTGTGAATTCGGGCACTGGCTTTAAGAGAGATACCATCCGCCTGAGAATAACCAGCAATGGATCCTGCGTGTACACAGCCTTCAAAGTGATCACCATTTACCCGATGCCAAATCCGGTGATTGTGGCACCAGCTGAGGTTTGCCATAATACATCCGTCACCTATTCTGCCAACGGAAATGGAATCGGATCCTATGACTGGAATTTCGTGGAACTTGACGGTACCAACAGCAGTCAACAAAATCCGGTGCGCACCTTCATGAACACCGGCTCAACTCCGATTGCATATACCATCCGTCTGACAGCAGCTTCGGTCGCAGGTTGTGTGGATACGACGCAGAAAGTGATCATCGTAAATCCGCA
>DAIOVD010000125.1:0-3818 GCA_036759185.1 Catalimonadaceae bacterium
CCACCAACACCGGCAACATGAACTGGAATCGTGTGGCCACCGATGCTTCCGGAAACACCATTGCATTGGGACAGTTTACTGATACTCTCATTCTGGGTACCAACACTCTGATCAGTAATTCCTTTCCCAACCTTGTTCTGGCAAAATGGAATCCGGCAGGTGACCTTCTCTGGGCAAAATCCTGGGGCGCCGCTGGTGCTGACAATGGATTTGAACTTTGTGTGGCTCCGTCCGGCCACATTGTGGTGTCGGCAGATTACCAGGGACCCATCACATTGGGGAATCTGTCCCTCCCATGGAAAGGTTTGTCTGATGCGCTGGTTTTTCAAACCGATCCGGACGGAAATCCGGTCTGGGCACAATCGATTGGTGGTAAACAAACCGACAATGGCTTTGCGGTAACGATCGCCGAAAACGGAGATGTGATTGCCGCCGGGTGTTACATGGATACATTGAAAGTGAACAATACCACACTTGTGAGCAAAGGTGCCTGGGATTTGTTTCTTTTTCGTTTTACCAGCACAGGAGAACCTGTCTGGGGCCGTTCACTCGGAGGGAAAGAAAACGATCGCTGCAACAGTGTGGGTGTGGGTCCGGATGGACGGATTTACATGCATGGCTGGTTTCAGGACACACTTGTAACAGGCCCCTTTTCACTGCCATCCATGGGCTCTTTCGATGGATTTGTTGCCCAGTTTGAATCAGACGGTCAGCCTTCTGGTGCGTTTTCTTATGGCAGTTCCAATCTGGATGTCGGTGCCGGAATGGACATCGACAGCGAAGGCAATCTTATTCTGGCCGGGTATTTCTTTGGATCTTCCATTACCTTCGGAACCCAATCGCTTGTAAGCAATACCGCCACCACGCATTATCTATTCCGGACAGGGCCTTTCATTTCAAATATCCGCAACAAGCAACCGGATCATTCCCCGATCCTTTGCTTTCAGGAAGGAGACAGGATGAATTTCCGGAGTTCAGAAACGGGCGATATCGAAGTGCTGGATGCCATGGGGAGACGGGTTTTTCAATCTTCCATTTCAGCTGAGGGTGTTTGTTCCGTTTCGTTGCCGGAAGGAATCTACCGGTATCGGTTTGCTACGGAGAAGAAAGTGTATTCATCCGCATTCCTTTCACCATAATCTGAAGGAATGCCCTTCTTCGGTCGGGTGATAACTCCCGCATCCATCCTAATTTTACCTGAAAAGATCAGACCAGAACTCTGCCGGTATTTGATCTGAAGAGCCGCACACCCGGATGGCACTCTACTCATAGCTGAATCCTGATTACCGATTACTTTTTCCTGATTACTACTTATTAATTACCAGCTACTAAATATTAGCTACTTACTTTCCTGCCGTTCCCTCAGAATTCAGGCCATCAAACCCGTATTTTTTGGTATCATCAGACTTGTATGTTCATTTTTGAATTGAATTCTTGACTACTTTAATTTCTACGAAAATGCGTTTCTGTTTTGGGCTTTCGACAAATCAAACTTCTGGCTTTTTGAAAAGCTCCCACCAATCGGTTCTCGTACTATCCTTTCTGTCCTTTCCGTTTGCCTTGCTGGCCCAGCCGTCATTTACAAAACTCTTCGGGCCCACCGGAAATACCGGGTACTCGGTGGTTCAGACGGCGGACAAAGGTTTTGTATTCTGTGGCAACACATCCCCCAGCGGAAACAGTCTGCTGGATCTCAAAATTCAGGTTATCCGGACCGATTCTCTGGGCAATGAAATCTGGAGAAAACGATACGCTCAGAACGAAATGAATTATGTGTACAAAATCGTTCCGACACAGGACGGAGGTTTTGCCATCGGGGGATATTCTCAACCCTCTAATTCCAACTATCAGCAGGATATGCTCATTTTTCGGATCGGCGCCAACGGCGATTCTCTCTGGGCCAATTCCTACGGACAACCTTCAACCGCATCCGAAATAGCCTACGATCTGATTCAGACGTCAGACAAAGGATTTCTTCTGGCCGGAAAATCAGCTCCCGCCGTTCTGGAATACATGCACCTGATCAAAACCGATTCTCTTGGAAATACACAATGGACCAAAGCACCGATGAGTTCGTATCTGGATCACCGGGCATTGACGGTGAGAGAGATACCGTCCGGCGGGTACATCGTGGGAGGTAATACAAGTACGCCTGTAAAAGGACTATCCGTCATCCGGCTCGATTCTGCCGGAAACACAGTTTGGGCGAAACGGCTTTCCAAAGGAACCTATACCCCAAGAGCCGAAGATGTCCTTCCATTGGCCGACACTGGATTTCTGGTAGTGGCCACCATCCAGCTCAATGCCAATAACACCCAGCAAAACTCCTGGCTACTCTGGTTGAAAGCGAACGGAGACACCGTTCAGACCACAACTTTGCACAATATCCGCATACGGTCTATCATTCCGGACTACCTCGGTGGATTCTGGCTGGCGGGAGTCCGTCCGGGTTCTTCCTCGTCCAGTGTGTTGTGTAAAATCAATTCTCAGGGCGATTCATTGTGGGCAAAAGAATATAGTTTTTACCCGTCTGTTACTGTTGGTGAAGCCAACCCAACCAAAGACGGCGGCCTGATTCTTGTTGGTTCTGCTTTGGATTTTAACTTTGAAACAAAGGCCATCCTGATCAAAACCGATGGGGAAGGCAATGTGCCGGCACCCGTTTCCGTGACAGCACTCACATCAGACCTTGGCCTTCTGAAATTGTATCCGAATCCGGCGACCGATAATTTGACTCTGGAAGTCGAAAACCAATCTCATCCGGAACTGACTGTGCTTAACGTATTGGGCCAGCCTGTCTGGAAAATGAGGTGCACAGAAGGAAATCGCCATCAGATTCCGGTTTCTGGTTTGCCGTCCGGTGTGTACAGTTTGCAGGTGACCACAGACAAAGGGTTCACGACGTTGCCATTCCGGAAGTAGTATCTACTGGTTTGATGATTTTCGGTTTCGTTGAAATCATCTTTCAACGGGCCGGTGAAGAATGTTGGAAATACTCAATCATCCAGTAAGGCTCAGGCCTCACAAATCACTCACCACGAACCACGCATCTTTCTCCGGAAATTGCCTAGTTTTGCGGCCCGTTACCGAATATGAGTTTACAATGTGGTATTGTGGGACTGCCGAATGTTGGCAAATCCACCCTTTTTAACGCACTTTCCAGCGCCAAAGCGGAAGCTGCCAACTATCCGTTCTGCACCATCGATCCCAATGTGGGCGTCGTTACCGTTCCCGATGAGCGTCTCGATGCTCTGGAAGAAATCGTGAAACCGGAGCGGGTTGTGCCCACCGTCATCGAGATTGTGGACATCGCCGGTCTGGTAAAAGGAGCCAGCAAAGGAGAAGGACTGGGAAATAAATTCCTGGCCAATATCCGGGAAGTGGATGCCATCATCCATGTGATCCGTTGTTTCGACGATCCCAACATTGTACACGTTTCGGGTGGCGTAGATCCGATTTTTGATAAAGAAATCATTGACTACGAACTCCAGTTGAAAGATCTGGAATCGATCGACAAGAAGATTCAGAAAATAGAGCGGGTCGCCAAAGCCGGAGATGCCACAGCCAAAAAAGAACTGGAGGTTCTCCTTGGTTTTAAAGCCCATCTGGAAAGCGGGAAAAATGCCCGGAACTTCCAGACATCAACAGATGATCGAGTGGCCGTTGAAGACCTGAAGCTCCTGACAGATAAGCCTGTAATCTACGCTGCCAACGTAGACGAAGCTTCTGTGAATACAGGAAACGAATTCTCAACCCGCCTCTGGGATAACGTAAAAGGCGAAGGTGCTGAAATGATCATCGTTTCCGCTTCCATCGAA
>DAIOVD010000125.1:3918-12479 GCA_036759185.1 Catalimonadaceae bacterium
GCTGATTATGTGCAGTACCGCACAGAACAAGCCTGCAAAGAAGCCGGCAAGCTGGGTGTGGAAGGCAAGGAATACGTGGTTCAGGACGGCGACGTAATGCACTTCAGGTTTAACGTCTAAGTTTTAAGTCAAAAGTCAAAACCAACGTAGTCAAAGGGAAGTTATGATGATCCGGTTCTGATGAATCTGCATTATTCATTTATAATTCCTAATTCCTAATTCTCAATTCTTAATTCAATATGTCCACCTACGCCTGGCAGGAAATCAAAGCCTACGAAGAAATCAAGTACAGCTACTTCGAGGGCATTGCCAAAATCAGCATCAATCGTCCGCACAAACACAATGCCTTCACACCGCTTACGGTGATGGAGATGATCGATGCCATTCAACTGGCACGTGAAGACAGCAGAATAGGTGTCATTATTCTAACAGGAGAAGGTGGAAAAGCGTTCTGCAGTGGCGGTGATCAGTCGGTTCGGGGAACAGGTGGATATGTCGGTACAGATAAAGTGCCCCGTCTGAATGTGCTTGATTTCCAGAAACTGATCCGTTCCATACCGAAACCGGTCGTTGCGATGGTGGCGGGCTGGGCGATTGGTGGTGGCCACGTTTTGCACGTTATGTGCGATCTTACTGTAGCTGCCGACAATGCAAGGTTCGGACAAACCGGTCCGAATGTAGGAAGTTTTGACGGTGGATTCGGAGCCTCGTATCTCGCCCGGATTGTGGGTCAGAAGAAAGCCCGGGAGATCTGGTATCTCTGCGATCAGTACGATGCCGCCGAAGCATTGCAGATGGGCCTCGTGAACAAAGTTGTTCCCTTGGAGCAGCTGGAAGAAACGACTGTAAACTGGTGCAAAAAGATCCTGGAGAAAAGTCCGCTGGCGCTTCGTTTGTTAAAATCTGCATTTAATGCAGAATTAGATGGACAGGCCGGAATTCAGGAATTGGCCGGAAACGCGACCCTCCTTTATTACATGAGCGAAGAGGCCCAGGAAGGGAAGAAAGCGTTTCTGGAGAAGCGAAAGCCCGATTTTGATCAGTTTGAAAGACTTCCTTAAAACCTCAAATACTAAGATTTGTCATGAAAGTAGGCCTGAGAATTCAGGCCTTTTTCATTTCGCGGATTGCATTAATAACATTTCATTCTTGTTTGTTTTTCAAAAGTTATTCATTTTGCGGCGTTTATTACACTGCATTAACTCTACACCCTGGAATTCTATGTGGGTAAAAATCCATTTCAAAACCGTTCAACGGGCATTTTTAACAGAAAATTTTCAACTAAATAAGCGATACACTGTGAATCAATCTTACACGAAGACTTCAATGTTCCGCTCACTATTACTGGCTTTTATTCTCCTGACTTTTTCAGCAGGCTGGGCAAATGCAACCAAATATTATGTGAGCACATCGGGTAGCGATGGAAATTCAACAACTCAGGCACAATCGTCTGCGACTCCCTGGGCAACAGTTGTGTTTGCCATAACCCAGGCTGCAACCGGAGACTCCATTGTGGTTCTTCCCGGAACCTATTCAGAAGTGAATATTTCGGTTACCAAAAGTCTTAAATTGTTTGGTGATGAAACCGGAGGAATTCCCGGAGTTGGTACAAAACCGGTTTTTAACGGGAGTTCACTTACCGCAAACGGTTGTATTTTCAGGATTCAGTCAACCAATGTTGTCATCCAGAACTTTGAAATTCAGGTGGATCAGAATTTAACCTTTGCCGGAATTTTCGCTTCTGCCGGAGGTTTTAATGGTCTGAAAATCGCCAACAATCATATCTTTTCGGTTCGTACAGGTGCAAATTCAGTTTTTGCCAGTTACGGAATCATACTCGGACAGACCATTTCCAATGCCGGCAATGATTCCAGTCTTATTATAGGTAATCTCATAAAACCTCTTCAATCCGGCCGTGCCATGTTTGGCCGGGGCATTCGTTTGAATGGGGGTTATTCAACCATTGGGGGTTTTGCAACCGCTGATTCCAATTATATACATGGGGATTACGGTGTTCAGTGCGGTTCAGCATTGGGAACGATGCGTGTAATTAATAACCGTATCCTGGCAATTTCATCGGGCGTGGAGCTGAACATTCCGATGTCAAACCGGATACACAAAATCGTTGGAAACAGGATTACTCCGATCCCGGGAAATGTGTCACTTTCCATGATTGAACTTAAAAACAATACAAGGGGAGGTTCCGTAATTGAAATTGAAAACAATACATTCACCGGCCACGAGTATTCAGCTATTCTTTCAACCCGTTCACGGAATGTGTTTGTCCGAAGCAATACTTTCACTCCTTCAGACACAGCCCATGTGTTTTCACACATTCTGGTTAATACAAAACAACAAACGTCAAGTACTTCAGAAGTTGCAACGAATTCAAGTATTTCAATCACCGGAAATACCTTTAATGCCAACAGCTTTTCAGCAGGTCGTGGAATTGTATTTGAAAACCACTTTTCAGGTGCCAATCCACCGTTTACCAATGTTGTCGTCGGTGGTGCAGGTTCATTAGCCAATACGTTTGCTCCTAACCTCAAACAATTTGTGGCCCTCGATTCGGCTTCGGGATCTTCTAAAAGACTTCCACTATGGAATCAAACCAGTGTACCATCATCCAACATGATGCCGGTTGAAATTGATCTTGACATCAGCCAGAACCTGTATGATGTGGGAACCGGAGCAAAAGCTCCTGCATCCATGTCGAATGCTGAACTATTGAGTCTTGAAAACAGACTTCAACACCAGATAGATTTCGATTCACTTGGATTCCTCACTGTGATTCCAAACAAGGCCTTTATTACCTCTTCCAGTTTTATTTCACCAAAAACGACAGCACCATCTCTGCAACGAGCCTTTGATGCAGCGTCTTCAGATGGTTGGACAGTGATAGCAGAGCCTACCACGTATCCCGATGATCTGAATGTGACAAGGTCCATTTCTCTAGATGCTGAGCCATCCAATGAAATTACAATTCATAGCTTGGCGATGAGCGGATTAGGTAAAACGTTGTCCCTTTTACCCCCCGTCCGACTGGAAAGTGGAGTTTTTCTTAATGAAGGATTTATTGATTTGGCCAGCAATGATCTGAGTCTGGACCCTTCTTTTTCTCTCATTATTTCATCTGCTGTCAGTTATGTCAAAACATCTGGTTCAGGTAAATTTGTTCATCGCAGTCTGACGGGATCGAATACTTTCCCGATTGGAACCAGTACAGCCTATTTGCCTGTTTCTGTAAACAACACAGGAACAGCCGATCACATCGGAATCCGTGTTCAGAATGATGTTCTATCGGGTGGGTTATCCGGCGCACCAGTTGACAGCGTGGTCGGGGCTACCTGGGTAATAAATGAAGCAGTGGCTGGCGGGTCCAATCTATCCGTTACTGCTACATGGAACGGTTCTGATGAAAAACCACAGTTCACCAGGACACTAACTTCACTTCAGGGATTTCAAAATGGTGTATGGGCAAACATAGCCGGTGGCAGCCAGGTGGCAGCGACTGGTTCTGACCCTTATCAGGCTACCTATTCTCCGGTTACAGCCAACCTTACAGAACTCCCAATCCGGATCCGGAATTTTGCGAAAACAGGTAGTTTATTCTACGTGGATGATGCAACCGGCCTCGATTCCCGTACACCAGATCAGGCAAAAGACCCATCAACTCCATGGAAAACAATTGCACAGGCACTTGCTTCAGTTGAAGATGGAGATAGTGTTCAGGTATTTGCCGGAACATATAACGAGAGCAATCTCGCCATCACCAAAGGAGTTAACCTTTTTGGTAACGTTTTGGGAATTGGTGTAGGTGCCGGTACCGGAACGGGTGTCCGTCCGGTAGTGAACGGAAGCAGTATTGCCAATGACTCTGCTATTTTCGCTGTAAAATCAAATGATGTTTTAATCCGGAACTTCCAGATTGAAGTTAACCAGGGTGTGATCATCAGTGGTATTTCAGCCAAAACAGCCGGTTATAACAATCTGGTTATTCTCGATAACCTGATCCTTTCAGGTGGCGTTAATCCAGGCCCATCCTTTTTACCATGCCTTGACTTCAACACATATGGAATTCGACTTGTTGGATTTCAGACTGAAAAAATCACCATTCAACGCAACATCATTCAGCCATCCATCCTCGATGGGTCGCGTTGTGTTTTTGGTCGTGGTGTGAAATTATTTGGTGGCCACGGTTTGATCGGAGGTCCGCTTCCGGCTGATTCCAACCGTATTCTGACTTATTATTCAATTCAGGCAGGTGACATCGACGGTGGAATACTTCAGGTTCAGAACAACTTCCTGAACGGAATCGGGATGAATGTTGTCGCTCCGGCAGCAAACTCAGGAGAGCACATCATTTCAAACAACCGGTTTGTTATTGTTAGCTTCCCACAGTTCTTCCCAACACAATTTGAACTGAAAGATGTTCAAAAAGCGGGGACTGGGGTGAGAGTGAGCAACAATACATTCACTGGATTTTCAATCACCGGGATATTTGTTCAGAGAGCAAAGAATGTCCGGATAGAAAACAACACGTTTATTCCGGTTGATACAGCTACCAATTTCCGGTCAGTTGTCGTAAACACAAAACAGGAAACAATCGCAACCAATCAGCCTCCGGTTTTATCTGGTGCTGTAATCAAAGGTAATACCTTCCTGGCTGCAACTGCCGAAGGTGCAGGTACAGCCATCGAATTTGGTAACCACAACGATGACCCAACTTCATCTACTGCTTTCACCGGAGTCGAAATCGGTGGTGCGGGCTCTGAAGCAAATTTCTTTTCTCAGCGGATTGGTAAAGTCTTAGTTCTGGATCCATTGTCTGGTCCATCGAACACCCAGTTGTATTGGTCAACCCTGCCTTCCACCAATATGGAACCAGTGGCTGACAATTTTGACATGAAGGAAAACATCTATTCTCTTCCTTCAGGCCCGAAACGCCCGGCTGAAATGACAACTGACGAGCTTTATATTTTAGAGGATAAAATACAGCACGGAATTGACGTGGCGACACTTGGATTTGTTACAGTTAAGGATAATCAGGCTTTCGTAACTAACAATTCGAAACTGGCCCCATTTACAACTGAACCATCCCTGCAAAGGGCACACGATAAGGTAAATGATGGAGGCAGTGTTTTCACTTCTGCTATTTCCATTCCGGAAGTCACATCGGTCTCTAAATCCCTTAGTGTTGAGGCCAATCCGAACGGACGTATCGAATTGAATGGTCTCAAAATGTTGGGTGCCAATAAAGAACTCACTCTGACAGATTCATTGCTTATTTCTGACAGCCTTGACCTGAATGCAGGTATTGTGAACCTTGGAGCCGGAAGCATCATCCTGTCTGCTTCAGCTGAAAATCTTGGCGGAAGTTCCTCATCGTTTGTCCGAACAAACGGTGCCGGTCAGTTTGTTCACAGAACACAGGCCGTAACGGAGAAAAATTATCCGGTTGGGATTGGAAGCAGTTATCTTCCTCTATCACTTTCAAATTCAGGAACTTCAGATGATCTCGGAGTCCGGGTTGCAGATGGTGTACTGGAAGGAGCTGTTCAGGTTGATACTGTTGTCGGGGCTACATGGACCGTGAACGAAGCTGTTACCGGTGGTTCAGTGCTTCAAACAACGTTTAACTGGCCAGGATCGAAAGAAAGGGCAGGTTTTGACAGGGCTTCTGTATTCGTTGATCGTCTTTCCGGTGCAAACTGGACAAACCTGAGTGGTGCAACTCCATTGGTTTCAACAGGTGCAGATCCTTATTCTTTGTCTTCGAATCTGACAACTGATTTTGACTTTACACAGTTGCGTTTGACCAGCACTTTAAAAGTTGAAAGCGGAGCTACATTGTATTATGTGGATGATGATTCAGGTAATGATACCCGCTCAAATGCAGAAGCTACAAATCCGAATACTCCATGGAAAACAATCGGTAAGGCTCTTTCCAGTGTGGCAAATGGAGATTCAATTCAGGTTTTTGAAGGTATTTACTCTGAAAACAACCTGGTGATCGATAAGAAAATCAGACTTTATGGAAACGTTGTTGGAATTGGTGTGGGTGTTGGAGCCGGTAACGGAAACAAGCCAGTTGTCGATGGTATTGCTCCGGGAGCAGACTCTACCATCTTCAGCATCCGGTCTTCTGATATCGAAGTCAACAATTTCCAGATTGAAGTGAATCAGACTTCCGTTTTGCACGGTGTATATGCCCGTAATGGAAACTTTAACAATTCGAGATTCTTAAACATGCTCGTTTTTTCAACGGGTACTAACGTCGTTCCCGGAATTCCATGTGTTCGTTTTAATACGTATGGAATGCGTTTCCTCAACGGTGGAACAGATTCGGCCATTGTAAAAGGTTGCTTCATTCAGCCAAAGAACTTCAGTGCCAACTGCGCATTTGGTCGTGGTATCCGTACCTTCTCCGGTGGCCGTTTTGTCATCGGTGGTCCGGCTAATGCAGATACCAACCGGATTGTAGCCTTTTACGGTGTACAAATGGGAGATCTTGCTGGTCCATCCGTTATCGAGCACAATTCATTTGCAGGACAAGGTGTTGAAATCACAGCACCAGACGTGAACTCCGGAATTCACAAAGTGATTCAAAACCGTTTTTACGCACTTATACCTCAGGCCTTTATTGCGCTTATTGAATTGAAAGATGTTCAAAAGGACGGAGCTGGTGTTTTGATTGAGAACAACTTTATATCAGGCCACAGCAATTTTGGTATTTTCTCTGAGCGCTCTCGAAATGTCACCGTTCGGAACAACCTGTTTATTCCATCTGATACAGCAAAAAATTTCCGCCACATTTCGGTAAACACCAAGCAACAAACAGCTGCCACTGTTCAGGTTCCTGGTGTGAACAGCATTGTCATTCAGGGAAATGAATTCCGGTCTGCATCTTCTGCAGGAGGTATCGGGGTTGAATTTGGAAACCACAACGACGATCCGGCTGCGATTAATGCATTCACCGGAGTGGTATTGGGAGGTGCTCTCGCTGAAGCCAACACGTTTGGTGGTAACCTTCAGTATTTCTTCCGTCTGGATCCTCAGACGGGTGCGTCAAATACCATTCTACCATGGACAACGTATCCTGTAACGCCTATGCGACCCGTTGCAGATGCCTTTGATATTACTGAAAACGTGTTTAGCGTTTCTGGTGGCCAGAAACGTCCGGCAATAATGACAGATACCGAATTGTATGAACTGGAGGACAAAGTTCTGCATGCCATCGACTACGATTCGCTGGGATTTGTGAATTCCAAACCATCTTTTGCAGCAGTAACCAACAACAGTTTCATTCTTCCTTATACTTCAGCACCAAGTCTTCAAAGGGCTGTGAAAGCGGCTGGAGCTAATGATGGCTGGTTGGTCAACATTGAGCCAGCTCAGATCAACGAAGAGGTTTTGCTTACAAAAGCGATGACCTGGAATGCTTTCCCTGCCGACAGTGTCCGTTTGGGAGGAATCGAAATGAGTGCCTCCGGCAAAGTTTTGACACTTACAGATGATTTTGTCCTGACCACCTCGCTGAAACTGTCGAACGTAAACGGTGGATATATCGACATTGGTGACAATGATCTGGATATTCTTCCAACGGCTTCCGTAACACAAGGTTCTTCAAACAGCTATGTTCGCACAACCGGTACAGGAAGTTTTGTTCACAGAACAGATGATGGTACTGCGAAAACATTCCCAATCGGAACTCTTGATTCATATGCGCCGGTTGAGTTTGATGATGCCAATCCAACTGGTGACAATATCCGTGTGAAAGTAAATCCTGCTCCAACTGCTGCAGATTTTACTCCGGCTCTTCCAGCCAGCATTACCACATTCGTTAAATTCCAGTGGACCATTTGTGAAGATGTAGCTGGAGGTTCGGATGCAGTGCTTCGTTTCGACTGGAGTGACCCTTTGAATGTTTCTGGTTCAGGAACCATCAACGCCATCACAAGGTTTGATGGAACTAACTGGAGTTCGAAACTTGCTACCATAGGACCAGGTCTTGTAGCCAACGGATTCAATTTTAATGCATTCTGTTCTCCTTTTGCCGTTGTTGCTGATCCAAACCTCACGGTGATTACAACCGGAAACATCATAAAAATAGGGTCAGGAGTGAATGGCCGGTTCTGCCCTGGCGACTCTGTAAAAATTCCGTTCACTGTTGTTGGTGATGGAATTGTGCCAGGAAACAACTTCAATGCGTTCCTTTCTAATCCGGACGGAACCTTCCCTGTAACAGGTGGTGTTCTGATGGGTTCTCTGCAAGGAAATACCAGTGACACATTGAAAGGCATCATTCCTTTGTCTACTGTAGCGGGAATCAATTACCATGTTCGTATTGTTTCAGACAACGTTCAGATTATTGGTTCGTCCAATCCGGATAGCATCAAGGTATTTGCGTTGCCTGCCAGACCGGTCATCACCGGAGATACAGCTTTGTGTCTGGGTGAGACAACAGTACTCACATCAACAACCGCTACATCCTATACATGGACACCCGGTGGTTCAGGAGGACAAACGTTGGATGTGACTACAGCAGGGGCCTATTCTGT
>DAIOVD010000126.1:0-12443 GCA_036759185.1 Catalimonadaceae bacterium
TATTTCTTAACAGCCATCTGTATTTCAAATCCCCCCCCCCTACGTCAACATCCCTCCACAAACCTGGAGGACTTGTCCACTCACGTAGCTGCTCATGTCGGAGGCCAGGAAGGTCACGGCTTTGGCTACTTCTTCGGGTTTTCCGCCCCGTTTCATCGGGATGGCGTTGGCCCATTCGGCCACCACTTTTTCGTCGAGCTGGGCCGTCATTTCGGTTTCAATAAAACCGGGGGCAATCACGTTGCTGCGGATGTTGCGGGAACCCAGTTCGAGGGCCACCGACTTGGTAAATCCGATGATCCCGGCTTTGGAGGCCGAGTAATTGGTCTGTCCGGCATTGCCCGAAATCCCCACCACCGAACTAAGGTTGATGATGGAACCGGCCTTAGCTTTCATCATCGGTTTGATGGCGGCTTTGGTGAGATTGAAAACCGATTTGAGGTTCACCTCCAGTACCTGATCCCACTGCTCTTCCGACATCCGCATCAGCAGACCGTCTTTGGTAATACCGGCATTGTTCACCAGCACATCGAGCTTTCCGAAATCTGCGAGTACATCGGTCACCAGTTGTTCGGCCTGGTCAAATTTAGAGGCATCGGAGCGGTATCCTTTGGCGTTGACGCCGAGGGCTTTCAGCTCGGCTTCGAGGGCGTTGCCCTGTTCGACACTCGACAAATAGGTAAAGGCAACGGCTGCGCCTTCCCGGGCAAGCTCATTGGCAATGGCCCGACCGATACCCCGACTCGCACCGGTAACCAGTGCTACTTTTCCATCTAAAAGACCCATGGTGATTTTCTTTAATTCAGCTGCAATGTTACCATACACAACGCAGGCATGCAAACGGGGAAGCGGGTGTTTTATGAGGATGGATTTCAATTTTCATCACCTTTGGATCTAAAAGAATTTGTTGACCAAAAGGGTACTGATTCCGGATCGTGTTCACAATCTGACTATACAGCTCTTATGATTCGGTTTGAGAGCTCTAAAATGAGCAAAAGTGAATCAGGCAATATTTCAAATCAGGAAAAAACCAGATAAACCGGTTGATGGGTTACAGCCGGCTGCTTTTAACCGTACCTCTACAAAGTGTGATCATATCAACATGATATGACAGCTTTGGGAGTCGGACTATTTCATTTTCAGCCTTTCTCAAGCATCAACTTCCACACCTTATTTCGACAGGAGAAAAAATAAAATCCTTTGGGCAGGCCTTCCGATTCAATCTTCATTCTGACAGAATGTACCGATCCGGTTAAAACGGTTTTTCCAAACTCATCCAAAACCTTGTACTCAGATCCGACAAACGATTCCGAAGTTTCCAGGTAAAAAGCATTACCGGCAGGGTTTGGAAAGATGCGAAAAGGAGAATCTCTGGTTTCAACAAAATCTATGTCGGTGGTGCCCGAATTATTATACCGTGCAGCTGCAAACTGGCTGGAAGAACCAACACTTGTCTCTCCTGCAACGACTATTTTTCCATCACTTTGAATTGCCATTGCTCTTACAATATCCTCTGAATTTTCAGGACTAAAATTGGTCGTAACCAAACCATCGGAATCAAACGAATTATCGAGTGAGCCATTGGAATTATACCGGACCAAAGCAAAATTCTCCGTTCCACTGAAGCTATGCCCAGCCGCCAGGATTTTACCATCGTTCTGTAAAACCAATGACGTTGGAATATCAGTTGATGTTCCGATTTGGGTGGTCACAATTCCATCCAAATCAAACGAATTGTCCAGACTGCCATTGTTGTTGTACCGGGTCAATGCGATGTCGTAAGAAGTACCGGAAGTGTATCCGGCCAGAATAATTTTTCCATCGGCTTGAACCGCCATAGCATACGCTGCATCATCGTTTTGACCGATGCCAGTCGTGACGATTCCATCGCCATCAAAGGTACTGTCTATGCTGCCGTTTGGCTTAAGCCGCACCAATCCAAATACCCGTTTGATAAAATTGAAACTATATCCAGCCAGAAGAATTTTCCCGTCATTTTGAATGGCCAATGCCCTTCCTTCATCAATTCCGGAAGCCAGGGACAAAGTGACTTTTCCATTTCCATTAAACGTACTATCGATTCTCCCATTGTTTTGGTATCGCACCCAGGCAAAATCCCGTTGGTTTGAAATGAGATCGGTGTTGTACCCTGCCACCAAAATTTTTCCATCTGCCTGAATTGCAATTGAATATGCCTTTTCATTCCGGTTGTCGCCAAAATCAGTTGTTACGATCCCATCGTTGTCAAACCCATTGTCGGGGCTACCGTCCGGGTTGTACCTTGCGATAGCAAAATCAAATCCAGATGAAGTTATGGATGTATATCCTGCAACCACAATCTTACCATCACTCTGGAAAGCCTGTGCATACGCCCTGGAGTTTGAATTCCCTATTTTCGTATTCACTTTTCCATCTGTTCCAAAGGTATTATCCAAACTACCATTTGCGTTGTACCGAATAATGGAAAACACATCCACCTGACCATTATTTGAATAGCCTGCTACCACAATTTTGCCGTCTGGTTGTATGGAAATGGACTGACCATATGCTCCCGATGTTCCGATTGAAGTTTTGGCGATGCCATTTGTACCAAAACTTAAATCCAAAGAACCGATCTGAGCAATGGCCTGGATGGACAGAAAACAGACCATGAAGAATGCGGCTGCACCTGGAAAAACGATTGATTTTTTTGATTGAAAAGACATAGTAAGTAGCATATCGAATTTTTATAACACGTTTCGGCAAGTAAAGAATATTCCCAATTTATTCCATCCGGGTGAAAACTAATTCCAGCTCACAGGCATTTTTCTTATTCAGGATCCGGCTCCTTGACCGAACTTCTTTTTTGCTGTAAACAAATGTCAATCAAAGAATTGTAAAATGAAAAGAATTCAATTGGTTCGGCAACAAACGTGGCAGCCCTGCTTTTCACACAAACCTGTCCTTCCCCAGGAAATGCAACAGACCGCCTCATCCCGATCCATTATCCCAGCCATTCCCAATTCTTAATTCAATGTCGTTAAGTTAAAGATCAATTGTTTTTAAAATAAAAATAGGGATTGCAGTATTCTACCGATGTAAAACCGGGGCAAGTGCTGTGGCTCTCCTTTTTCCTCTTTTCACTCCGATGTAAATTCGGGATAAGCTCTGCGGTTAAGAAGCCCTCTTAGAAATCAAATGCCGGTGGGTCAAAATCAGACTCGTTTTAAACGCAGAGTAACACGGAGAGAAACACAAGAGATTCGCTGAGTATTTCAAATTGAAAGATGTGTTTTATGAATAGCAACAATGTTTTTACTGAACTAAACGACATTGAGCATTAATTCCCAATTCTTAATTTGGCGCTAATGGCGCCACGTTCCGCCTAATTCTTAATTCTCTCCATCACCCTATATCCCCATGGCTCCAGTTCCATCTGGTCCTTGCCCTTCAGGACGGTTTCTTTCCCGGAAAAAATCTCGCGGTAGGTTCCTTTGTTCGATTCGGATTCCATAGTAACGGTGACTGGTTCTTTTCCCAGATTCACCACCACGATCACTTCATCACCATTTTTCTCCCGCGAAAAAGCGATGACATGGTCCATTTTGTCGCTTTTGATCCGCTCCATCTCTCCCCCCCAGTGCCCGTTCCACAATCCCTGGTTTTTATGTTTGAGTTGGAACAGTTTCTGATAGAGCTCCCCGACTTCGTGCTTTTTCCACAAAATGGTATCCTTTTCGAAAAACCGCAGCGAACGGTTTAATCCTGCTTCCTGCCCGGAATACATCATCGGCATTCCATCCATGGTGGCAGTTAGTACGACAGCAGCTTTCAGGCCATCCCCAAAATTGAGAAAGGGATTTCCTTCCCAGGAATTTTTGTCGTGGTTGTCCACAAAATTCATCCGGAAACCATTGCGTGGCCAGATGCTCACATGTTCGGCGATGTAGCCTTCAGTGAGTCCGTGGATGGTTTTATTGTTCTTCGTGATGGCGTGGAGGTGATCCCACAAAGTCCAGGCATAGGTCATGTCGAACGCTTTTTTGTGGAGATCGCGGTCGGCAGCTTCGGCCAGCATAAAAACAGGTTTGATGGCGTTGAGTTCGGCCCGGGCATTTTCCCAGAATTCGATGGGCACAAAGCTGGCCACATCGCAGCGAAATCCATCCACGTCCGATTCTTTTACCCAATATTTCAGGGCCCTGGTCATGTATTCCCGCAATCCCGACTGGCTGTAATCAAAATCGATGATGTCGTCGTAATCACGCCAGGGCGTAGACTGAAACTTTCCCGTCCGCGATTTGGAATACCATTCCGGATGTGCCGCCACCAGCGGATTGTCCCAGGCCGAATGATTGGCGACCCAATCCAGAATCACATGCATACCCAGACTGTGAATTTCATCAACCAGCGACTTGAAATCCTTCAGGGAACCAAACTCCGGATTGATCCCATAATAATCACGGACGGCATAATAGCTGCCCAGGGTTCCTTTCCGGTTTTTCTCGCCGATCGGGTGAACGGGCATCAGCCAGATGATGTCGACCCCCATTTCTTTCAGACGGGGCAAATGCGTTTCCAATGCTTTGAAGGTTCCTTCCGGTGTGTATTGCCGGACGTTGACCTCATAAATCGTGACGTTCTTTGTCCATTCCGGATGGGTGAGTTCCACATATTCTTTCGGCAGGTATCGCGACAGATTTGACGAAGTGGAATCAGAAAATGTGGGTTCCGTTTTGGGCTGAGAGCAACTTAGTACCAACGAAAGCAAAACGAAAATCTGTCTGGTGAAGCAGGAATGAAGGCGCATAAGGAAACGGTTCCGAAGGATGCGAATTACGGGAAATCCAGCGGCGAACCGATTTTTTACAGGAAATTGAAGCCGGGTGTTGGGCAAAATTCAATTCTGCGTTGTAAAATGCATCATGAAAACGATCTGGGACGAACGATACAGTAAAAAGGAATACGCTTATGGCGAGGAACCCAATGCATTTTTAAAAGAGGAACTGGCTAAACTCACCCCCGGAAAAATTCTCTTTCCAGCTGAAGGGGAAGGCCGGAATGCAGTCTATGCAGCCAGTCAGGGTTGGACTTCAGTGGCATTTGATGCCAGTGCCGAAGGGAAAGTAAAAGCCGATCAACTGGCAGCCAAACACGGAGTCTCGGTTTCATATGCAGTGGGCGAGTTGCGTGAAATCCAGTACGAGCAGCAGTATTTTGATGCGATGGCCTTGATTTACGCCCACTTTCCTCCCAATCTGCGGCAAGCCTACCACCGCAAACTGAGTTACTTCCTCAAGCCGGGCGGAATCGTGATTCTGGAAGCCTTCAATCACCAGCATCCCAAATTTCAGAAACTCAATCCACAGGTCGGAGGGCCATTGGCTTCGGAACTGTTGTTCAGCCGCGAACAGATCGAATCCGATTTTCCTTTATTCGACATTCTCCAAAGCACCGAAGAAGAAATCGATCTCCACGAAGGACTTTACCATGTGGGCCGTGGCTCCGTTGTTCGGTTTGTGGCAAGGAAGCAATGATGAATTATGAACGATGAATGATGAATGCAGGGAGCGTGGTTGGGTAAACAATCGTTTGGCTTGAAAGGGACAAAAGTTAATAGTGAAAAATTAAGAGTTAAGAATAAAAAGTGCCAGTCTGGATGGGATTGGCCATTTTTTGGCACTTCAGGAATAAAACCGGATGGCAAGTGCGTGCTCTCCTTGCCACCCGTTCGTGATGAACAGAATTCCTGTGACTCAAACCAAAATCAACCAGCCCGTTTCTCTTCTTACTTAATCACTTCAAACAGGCGGACATTGCCTTCCGCTGAAAGAAGATACAATCCGGTTGGCAGGTTCTCCGAATCGATTTCGATAATGCCATCATGTAACATGACTTGTTCTGCTCCAACCGATCTTCCGTCCAGATGAAAAATCCGGATTTGGTCGGTCTGGCCGTTCCATCCTTTGATGAACAATTTCCCGCTTGTCGGATTGGGATAGACTGTAAAAGCCCGGGACAATTGTTCCTTGTCAACCGATACCGTCGTACAGGCAAGATCGCAGGCTGAGTAGCAGACTTCCGGAAAAATCGTGCTTGAGGTGCCCGCTGCACCTGATCGTAAAACAGGCCCTCCGCTGGCGACACCGCAGGCAAGCGGAACGTTTTCCATGTTCAATCCATTCATAAATGCATACCCGAATCCAGCATTTGGAGGGATGGTAATGATGGCCTCGTACCGGTTGTTTCCGATGGAAGTCATAGGCACAGGCTGAAGGTCATTGAATGAAGTCGCCAGTTTGACACCCTGTGCAGAAACAGTCTGGCCCGTCATATTCACCCGGAAGGTGCCGGTAAAAATCTGCGGGATGCAGCTCAGATCGCATTTCCCAAAACAGACTTCCGGAACAATGGTGGTGGTGCTTCCGTTGATCAGCCGCCTGTTGAAGTTTCCGCTTCCATCGTTGAATCCGCAACCTCCGGCTTCGAGTCCGGTTTCAAATACGGTTCCGTTCACAAATTTATATGTGACGGTATCAGATGCCGGAAGCTGAATGGTTGTTTCATAGAGATTGTTGCCCATGGCCGTCATCGGATTGGCTACGGTGGAGTATCCATTAAAGGATCCCGCCAGTTTCACTCCATCCGGAGAAACGGTCTGACCCGTCATATTGACCCGGAAGGTAACCGGAATGGTGACGGCAGTGGAACAATTGATACAGGAAGAGAAGCACACTTCCGGCATCACAATCGTGGTGGATCCGGCTGAAGGAGTGAACGCTCTTTGCAGAGGATTTCCCTGACCACAGGCCTGAGGAACGGCTTCTATCGTTGAGCCATTCACAAACCGGTACGTAACCGGTTCACCTGGTGTAAGGGAAATATCGGTTCCGTAGGTAGTTCCCGATTGAAGAGTCAATGAATTGGTGGTCAGTGAATAATTGTTGAAACTGGCCGCAATTTTGACGCCGGTCGGGTCGATTGTCTGGCCCTGCATATTCACCAGAAAACGGACGGTACGGAAAGCACAATTCTC
This sequence comes from Catalimonadaceae bacterium, assembly GCA_036759185.1. Taxonomy (GTDB): domain Bacteria; phylum Bacteroidota; class Bacteroidia; order Cytophagales; family Flexibacteraceae; genus CAMDMI01. The sequence goes on from DAIOVD010000126.1 coordinate 7,016, forward strand.
GCAACGGTTAAAGCAGAATGTCGGCAATGTATCGGCTGCATCCGGTACCGAATACTGCCGGTTGAAATTGCCCCCACCGTCATTCACCCCACAGCCAAAGTTCTCGAGACCGGATTCATAGGTGGTTCCGTTCACAAACTTGTAGGTGATCACCGATCCGGCCGCCACCTGGATGGTGGTTTCATATACACTGCCATACACATTTGTCATCACATTGGCGGTTGGCGAAAAGGCATTGAACGAACCGGCCAGCTTGATGCCGTTGGCAGAAGGGGTTTCATTGACCATGTTCACACGGAAGGTGATTGGAACAAGAGTCACCGGCGAGCAGGCAGCATCACAGGCACTGAAACAAACGGTACTGATGGTCGCATTTACACCTGGCACAGAAAAACTGCGGTTGATGTTTCCTCCTCCATCGCTCACCCCACAACTGGTGGGTACATTTTCCCAGGCAGTTCCATTGACAAATTTATAGGTAACCGGAGAATTGGACGGAAGGCTGACAACCGCTTCATACACATCGTTCCCCACGCTTGTCATAGGATTTGCCGTCTGCGAAAACCCATTGAACGATCCTGCCAGCTTAACTCCTGCCGGCGACACCGTCTGTCCGGTCATTTTTACCCGGAAGGTGACATTGACATTTGTTGAAGGTGCGCAGGTATTTCCACATGTGCCATAACATACGGTTGGTGTGATGGTGGCTGTATTCTGAACAGTCACGGTACGGTAATAGGTTCCGCCATCGAGTGTTCCGCAGGCAGCAGGTACTGTTTCTCCGCTCAAACCATTCACATACCGGTATTTAAAACTCAAACCCTCGGGCAAGGAATAAACCAGCTCATAGATATTATTGCCGACATTGTTCATTTCCAGGGTTGTGAAATTGACAAAATCGCCAGTCAGAGAAACACCAAAGGGCGACACATTGAGTCCGGCCATGTTTACCCGGAAGGTGACATCCCTGTTTGGTGCATTGGTGCAGATGTTGTCGCACCGGCCAAAACAAACCGCTGGAATCGAAGTAGTTGCCGTTGGTGCCGAAACCTTCCTGTTGAAGGCACCCGCACCGTTGTCTTCTCCACAAACGGCTGGTATCGTTTCAAATGTATTGCCGTTGACAAAGCGGTACAGAATCGGTTGGTTGTTGGGAACAGAAACGGTTACCGTGTAAAAATTGCCGGTTGGGTTTTGCATCGGAGTGGCCGTCGGTGAGAAATTGTTGAAGTTTCCTGCCAGAAAAATCCCCTGAGGTGAAACGACGGTACCGACAGTCCGGACCTGAAACGTAACGTTAAAAAACTGAATGGGCGGACAATTGCCGTCGCATTTACCGAAACAAAAGGTGGAAAGGATGGTGGTGGCCTGGTTTCCGGCGATTGCTCTCCGGTTCAGATTTCCGTTTCCGTCATCAATTCCGCAGGTGGCAGGAACCAGTTCAAACGAAGATCCGTTCACAAATTTATAGATGACGGTGTCTCCTCTCGGAATGGTGACAATCGCCTCATAAATGCCCGCTCCCACAGACGTCATCGGATTTGCTGTGGTCGAAAATCCATTGAAACTTCCGGCCAGATACACTCCAAGCGGACTTACGGTCTGGTTGGTCATGTTTACCCGAAATGCAACCTGAGAGGTTCCGCAGGCATTGTCGCAGGCCGAAAAACAAACCGTGGGTAACGTGGAAGCCTGGGGCTGAAGCGCAGATTGGCGGTAGTTGTTTCCGCTTACCGGTACGGAACAGGTGGCAGGAACTGCTTCTGCCACGGAACCATTCAGATACCGGTACTGCATAAAACCATTGGGGATGTAATTAATCCCCAGTGTAAGCTCATACACACCATTTCCAACAGATGTCATTGGATTTGCCGTCGCGGAAAAGTTGTTGAAACTCCCCTGCAGAAAAACACCGGCCGGAGAAACGGTTTGCCCCGTCATATTAACCCGGAAGGTGATGTTCTGAGGAGCACCAAAGCAATCGGTGCAGGTACTGAAACAAACCAGATCGGTTGAATCAATGGAGGAAGAAGGTGTGAAACTTCGGTTGATGTTCCCTCCGCCATCATTCACTCCACAGGCGGTTGGCACATTTTCCCAGGCCGGGCCATTCAGGAATTTGTAGGTCACGGCAGAACCAGCCGGAAGATCCAATTCCGCCAGATAAATGTTGCCCCCCATGTCTTTCATTTTCCGGGCGGTTGGGTTGAATCCGTTGAAGCTTCCGGCCAGATAGATTCCGGTTGGATGCACGGTAAGACCACTTGCCCGGAAGCGGAAAACAACACCGGGTTTCACTGCGTAGCTGAGAATCGGGTTTCCGTTGGCTGGAAATGTGTTCAGATTTAAGAGGTCACCGTCTGTAAAATTGGGGTCCGACAATTCCTGGGGAATGTCGAAGGTGGAAGAAACAACGTAGTAATATACGGTGCCGGAAACAGCCGGAGCTGGAATGATGGCTTCACCGGTGACATCGTTTGCTCCTGAAAACTGAAGCGGGAGGTAAGAAAATTCCCGCAATGGATCAGACGGTGGATCCATGGAATATTTCAGGTAAAAATTTTCATCTGTGCCACGGACTTTATCAAGTGTGGCAGTCACAGTAACAGCCGTTCCGGCCGGCACCTCATTATTCACAGTAGAATTGGTGACTGAAAGAAAATTGGTTGGTCTTGCATTGGTTTTCATCACCACACCCTTTGTGGTTGCTAAACCGAGCACCCGCATCCGGAATGTATAGGACTTTCCTGCTTCCAGTTCTGAAATAACACTGAAGTTGGCAGTTGGCGAAACCGATTGAACCGGGGTCATTGTGATCCGCTGCCCGGGTGCCAGATCCGAAGCCGCCACCCACACACGTTCTGCCTGAATGTCGAACGGAACAAAATACCCGTTGGTTGTGGCATCGGGTTGGATGTTCCACATCTGGACATAGGCATACCGGGAATTATTCGGAAGCACATCATAGTCCATGAAGTTGATGTTTCCGGTAAATACAGAAGAGGAAACCCCGTACAGGTCGGCCTTATATTTCAGATTATTCTGTGACCTGGAATGGAAAGAGCCCAAAGACAGAAAAAGAACCAACAGGAGTTTTGCCGTGTGGGACACAAGTGAGAAAGTGCGCATATTTTCAGTTTCAAGGTTGAAGACGTAAGTCCTATCCATTTGGTTTGGAAGTCAAAACCGCATTTCGGCCAAAATTAGGGCTGTGAACCTTCCGGAAGGGGAATTTGTGCAAAAAATTGAGGCAACGGCATCTCTCCCCGACTTTGTACTGACCGTATTACTTCCGCATCACAAACTCCTTGACCAACGTCTTACCCTCAAGATAGGCCATAGAACTCACCAAAGAATATCCATGCTTCTCCGTTAAGAAACGTAAACCGGCAATAATGAGTTGACCACCATCTTCAATTTTTGAGGTTTCATACTTGTAGTAGGCAGAGAATTCGGGCACCTTCTCAAGATTTACAATTTTCGATTCTTTGATAAGGTTCAGACTCACAGACGTACCGGATGAAAATTCGCTACCGTCCCGATATCGCAAAATCACATATTCTGTTTTCGCAGAGTCTTTAGAAAGCACATGGCTCTGGCAAACACCGGAAAACGAAGTGAGAACAAAAAACGAGAGCAGAAGGAAAAAGTGACGATTCATAGCTAGATTTTTTCAAAATGGAACTAAGCAATTTTTCAGGTTTATGGCAAATGCAGATGCCACAAAAAACGAATCCTTTTCTGGATTCAATTTCCTGATTTGGCGCAAGACACCATGTACCGCCTGAATCCTGAATACTTTTACTAATTACCAGCTACCAGGTACTAGCTACTTCATACTTTTCCCATCCACCAATTCGTCTGCCTTCACGAACTTCAGATGCATTTTCCATTAATATGCAATCTTTGCCCTGGCTGCACCAACCGAACCCTGTGTGCACACTTTTTCATCGTATGATTCACTTCGGAAAATGGCTTGCGGGTTGCCTGATGGCGGCCCTGTTTCTCACCGGTTGTGCCGACAAAAAAACGGACGGAAAAGAAAACGCCGATTCCCTCACGGCCCTCACCGATCCAAGACGACCCAAAGTGCAGGCCACTTGTGGCAGCTGCCATTTATTTGTGGAGCCGGGTCTGCTCGACAAAACCACCTGGGCCAAGAGCGTTTTACCCGCCATGGGAACGCGACTGGGAATTTTTGCGCACAACGGCGTGCACTACACCAGCGATTCGGGCAAAATCAATACAGACGGTATCTTTCCAACGCGGCCTGTCCTGACGAAAGAAGAGTGGCAGAACATCCTCGATTATTTTGAAACCTATGCCCCTGTTTCTGTAGCGCCTCAGACAAGAACTCAGTCGTATTCTGTTGGACTGCCGATGTTTCAGGCCCGGACCGTCGGAGGAAATGTTTCAGCGCCCATTATTTCCATGGTAAAAACGAATCCGCCCGGTGGCTACTTTTTTTATGACGCCGGTTCCGGAAATCTGGTGCAGATGACCAAAGAAGGCAATAAAACAGCTGGCGGTATTCTACCCAATCCCATCAGTTGCATCACTCCCTACCGCAACGGATTTCTGGTTTCGAAAGTGGGGTCTCTTTATCCAAGCGACGAATGGCTCGGAGCCATTTCCTACATCGAACCGTCCGGAAACCGGTTGGTTGAAAAAGAAATGATCCGGAATAAAGTAGAGCGTCCCGTCAATCTGCAAACCGGTGACCTCGATGGCGACGGAACGGAAGACATTGTCGTCTGCGGATTTGGCAACAACAAGGGCGATTTTTACTGGCTCAAAAAGGAAGGTGCCCGATGGAAAAAGCATTCGATCCGGAATGTGCCGGGCGCCATTTCTGCCCGTTTAACGGATTTTGACAAGGACGGCGACCTCGACATCATCACCTTATTTGCGCAGGGACTTGAAAAACTGATTCTCTTCACCAACAACGGCAAAGGAGAATTTACCCAGAAACCGCTTCTCGAATTTCCCGCTGTTCAGGGAAGTTCCTCGTTTGAGCTGGACGATTTTAATAAGGACGGTATCCAGGATGTGCTCTACACCTGCGGCGACAATGCCGATTATTCAGTTGTCTTCAAAAACTACCACGGCGTGTACATTTTTCTGGGCAAGGCCGACGGGTCGTTTACCCAAACTTATTTCTATCCGATGAACGGCGCCTATAAAGCCATGGCCCGGGATTTCGACGGCGACGGCGATCTGGACATTGCCGCCATTTCGTTTTTTGCCGATTATGTAAACCAGCCCTTTGAAGGCTTTCTGTATTTCGAACAAACCAAACCGCAACAGTTTTCCGTCCGTTCGCATTCGGCTACCCATTCCGGGCGATGGCTCACGATGGACGTTGGCGATCTTGATGGCGACCAGGATCCGGACATTGTGCTGGGCAATTTTTCCTACGGGCCCACGA
>DAIOVD010000127.1:0-4830 GCA_036759185.1 Catalimonadaceae bacterium
TAACTCTTAACCCTTAACTCTTAACCCTTAACTCTTAACCCTTAACTCTTAACTCTTAAATTACGCAAACGATCGTTTCTCCTGCTGAGTGGTTGAAGGATTGGTGTCGCAAGGACGTACATTTGACCGCACCGATTGCCACTTCTGACTGTGAAAAACTACCTCCTCTTTGCTTTCTTCCTTTCCTTCACGGTGCATGCCCAGGATGCGCCCCTGTGGAAAAAGACCTTGCCTTTCCGCCGGCTGTCCGGGGGAACCATTCCGACACACTCCATCCTTCCAGGCAAGCCAAACACACACCACCAGCTTCCGGAAAATGCCCGACCCTTGATCCTGGAGCCGGGTTTTCTCTCTTCCCTCCAAACGCAAAAACCGGAGTTCCTTCAGTTGGAGCTTCCGTTTCAACACAAAATCGTCCGGGTTCATCTGGTCAGGACGGTGTCCTTAGAAAAGAACACCGAGATTCTAAACGGCACCGGTTCACCCATCTCCTGGAAGCCGGGACTCTATTACCACGGTGTAATTGAAGGAAATCCAAAATCGCTGGTGGCGTTCAGCTTCTTCGACAACGATGTGACGGGACTGGTTTCCTCTCCTGAACTTGGCGACTGGTGTGTCGCCAAACGACTCGGCTCCAACGATTTATATCTGTATCCGAAGTCGGTAAAGGAAATGGAATCGGTCCTGAAATGTTCGTACCAACCCTCTTCAGAACCATCTGAATCCGGGCCCGTCTCTCCTGCCGGTATTCAGACCACCACCGATAAAATAGTGAAGATCTACTATGAGCTGGATCCCAATGTATACAACGGGAATGGGCAGTCCACTAACGCCACACTGAACTGGTTGTCGGCCCTTCACCACAATCTGAAAACGGTGTACTTCAATCATGGCATTCAGATCCACTGGAACTCGACCCGGATCTGGCAGACGGCCCTGCCTTTTATACCTGAATTTCTGCCCTATATGACGGCAAGACCTTCGTTCAACGGGGACCTGGCGGCTTTCATTTCCTACAATGGCGCCAATGGTGTGGCTGGTGGTGTGGGCAATTTATGCAATTCGCGAAACGACCAGTACATCGGCATCGGTCCCCATTGCCTCAATTTCATTGCCCAGCATTTCGATTCATTGCCAGCCAATTCCATCACCTTGTCCATTTGTGCCCATGAAATCGGCCACCTGCTGGGTAGTCCGCATACCCACGACTGTGTATGGAACGGAAACAATACCCAGATTGATGATTGCGGCAACGCCAATCCCTTTCCCGGAACCTCTCCCGGAGCGTGTTACGACAGTGCCAACGCCATCTTACCCATCTTCGAGGGAACCATCATGGGCTACTGTCCCATGATCATCGCCAATGGCTTCGGACCGCAACCGGCCGAACGAATGCGGCAAAAAATCAACTCGTTTCCCTGTATTCCGGAAACCGGCGACAAAGAATGCTTTCCCAGTCTCGACAGCCTGGTTGTGCTGAAAGTGAAAGGAACCAGTGCCCGGTTAAAACTGTATGACTCCGACACCTCACATAAAAAATGGCTGGTCCGGATCGGTGATATTAGCAATCCATCTCCCTGGGATACGATTCGTACATCTGAATTTACGATCAACGGATTGAGTCTGGGTGGAGGCAATTACTGGATCCAGGTCAAAACCCTGTGCCCGGCACCGCTGGACGGTAATTTTATCGTGCTCAATATTGTAAAAACAGAACCAAACTATTGTGAAACCCTGTTTGACGATGGCGATGATATGTTTCCGGGTTACCAACCGGGTAACAAGGATTATATTATGTATCCGGCTACCAGCGGCCGAAAGGTGAAAATCAATTTTCAGTTCTGTGTGTTGTTTCCTAAGGATACCCTTTCCATTTACAACGGAGATACAGCAGCCGGCACACCCATTGCCTTTAAAATCGGTGCCGACGGACCGAATCCGGATGCCATTTCAACGGATACGTCCGGTGCCTTGACGGTGTCTCTCCGGTCCGGATTTGACTTTTCTTCCTTTGCCACCGGCTGGATGGCCAATGTGACCTGCGTGTTGCCAACCCGTGTCAATGACCTCATCGCACCGGATGCCAACCGGTTGTTTCCCAATCCGGTGCAACAGGTTTTTCAGATCCGGTCTGATCCGATGCCCACCGAATTCCGGATCCTCAATGTGTTGGGCGAAACTTTGAATGGTCTCCGGCCAACCGAACGAAATGAATCCACTGGTATGGCGACCTTTTCGGTAGTCGATTTACCGGCAGGAGCCTATTCAATCCATGCAACCGGATGGAGCAAGCCGATCTGGTTTGTCAAATTGTAGTGTTTGCCGATCCTGTTCCCGTGAAGGCCTGAAGGATTGTAAAAAACCGACTCATCTGAATCCAGATCATTCTGGTCAGACCTGCGGTACCAGCCAGGTTGGTTTGTCATCCAGAAAGTTTTATATTTCATATCCAGGTAAAATTCCGACTTTCGATTCTTCACACAGCACTATGAATATTCCCAATTGGAGACTCTGCCTGAGAGGATACTGGTCGAAGCGATTCACAATTCCAGTCATTGCTCTGATCACCTTCCATCAACTTTCGGCTCAAAATGTTTTCATCAGCGGCCTTAATAATCCAAATGAGCCATCCATTGCAATCGACCCAAAACATCCGAATGTATTGGTTGCCGGATCGAATCTCAACAACTATTTCTTTAGCCTGGACACTGGCTATACCTGGACCCGAAACACTCTTTCATCAAGCTTTGGAGTCTGGGGCGATCCTGTTATTTCTGTAGACACGTCAAGTAATTTTTACTTTTTTCATTTATCAAATCCATCGGCAGGGAGTTATATTGACAGAATTGTTTGCCAGAAATCATCAAACAACGGCGCCCTATGGAGCAATGGTTCATTCACCGGATTGAATGACGAAAAAGATCAGGACAAGCAATGGTGTGCCATCGACAGAACCAACAATAACATATATCTGACCTGGACTCAATTTGATTTATATGGAAGTCTTAGCACTCAGGACAGCAGCAATATCCTTTTTTCAAAATCGCTGGACGGAGGCAATTCCTGGTCTGAACCATTACGAATTAATAAAAAGGCAGGCGATTGCCTGGACGGAGATAAGACCGTAGAAGGGGCAGTCCCGGCAATTGGACCGAATGGAGAAATATATGTTTCATGGGCAGGGCCAAATGGGTTGGTTTTCAATAAATCAACAGATCAGGGCAACACATGGCTCAATGAGGAATTACTGGTTGATCCGCTCCCCGGTGGTTGGTCTTTTTCAGTTCCAGGGATCTTTCGTACCAATGGGCTACCGGTTACGACCTGCGATATAAGCAACGGACCCAATAGAGGAACGATTTACATCAACTGGTCTGATCAAAGAAATGGGGCTACCAACACCGATATCTGGCTGGTCAGCTCAACGGATGGCGGTCAAACCTGGTCTTCGCCTAAAAAGGTCAACGACGACGATTCAAACAGACATCAATTTTTCACCTGGATGACGATTGACCAAACGAATGGCTATTTGTACTTTGTATTTTATGACCGCCGGAATTACCCTTCCGATTTAACTGATGTGTATATGGCCTTATCAATGGATGGCGGAAATTCATTCATTAACCGAAAAATCAGTGAGACTCCATTCTTACCGAACAGCGGGGTGTTTTTTGGTGACTATACAAATGTGACTGCTCATAATGGGGTAATCCGACCGATTTGGACAAGATTGAACAATGGACAGCTTAGCATATGGACGAACATCACAAGACTAAGTGATTTCCAAACCGTCAATTGGATTGCACCTGTGCAAGGCAACAATCCTTTGTCATTCAGCAATTATCCCAATCCAGCTTCTGATTTTGAGTATGTTTCTTTCAAACTCCACTCCCCTGCGAAAATAAATTTTGGCATCTACGACATGTCCGGAAAAATGATGGTTGAAATATTGAAGGACGAAACCCGGGATTATGGCACATACATAGAGCGGGTTTCATTGAAGGACTTAAACATCAAAACCGGAACCTATTATTTGAGGTTGGAAATCGATGGCAAACCAAAGGTGAACCGGATGGTGAAACTATAGTTCCTTTGGTTTGGTGGTTGCAGTGATTCACATAATCTGTCCCCAATTGGGCTGTTTGAAATATGAAAACTTTGCACTTGCAATCTCCCGGAACCATCCCGGTCTGGCCTTCGGTACCGACCAGAATGGTTCGACCTTGCCAATCGATCTTAACTTTTAACATGGTTGGCATAAAACGCGAATGAAACATTCGCCAACACTGGGACGTAGTTTGAAGACCCGACCCAGAGCAGATTAGAAACAGAACAAAACACAACCAAAGGAGACAATACGAAAATGACAAACAAAACGATTTATCAGAACGCTCCCCTCTATAGCCATTCGTTTTTCGATCTGGTTGAAACGGACGACTTGCTATCCGAACTCCGCAATAGCGAACAATTGACGATGCAGGTGTTCCAACGGATTACACCTGAAAATGAAAACATTAGCTACCAACCCAATAAATGGACGACCAAAGAAGTAATCCGCCACATCATTGACTGCGAACGGGTGTATTCGTACAGGGCCTTCCGCTTCTCCCGGTTTGACAGTACGGATTTACCAGGCTTTGATGAGAACCAATACATCGACCGGATGAAACCCATAAATCTCAACCTGAATGACCTCAAAGAAGAGTATGAGATTGTCCGAAGATCCACCGTCGCCGTTTTCAAAACGATGACCCAGGAAATGCTGGATTTTAAAGGAACCGCCAACGGCGTCTGCTTTACAGCCCGGGCCCTTGGTTTTATGACGGTTGG
>DAIOVD010000127.1:4930-12352 GCA_036759185.1 Catalimonadaceae bacterium
GACCAGAATGGTTCAACTCAACAACTTTCTAACCAATCACCAAAAACCAATAACTCTTAACCCTTAACTTTTAACATCATTTTCAATGGACAAGTCCACCGGCTTCTTCACTTTCTCTTTCAACAACGCGTATTCCAGCACTTCTTCGGCGGAGCTGACGAAATGGAATTCGAGTCCTTTGCGGTAGTCGGCCTGCATTTCGTCCACGTCCTTTTTGTTCTGGACGCACATCATGATGTGTTTGATGCCGGCACGTTTGGCGGCCAGTACCTTTTCCTGGATGCCACCCACCGGAAGGACCTTGCCCCGGAGTGTAATCTCGCCGGTCATGGCCAGTTTCGGTTTCACTTTACGCTGGGTGAAAACGGAAGCAAGTGAGGTGAGCATTGTAATTCCCGCTGACGGACCGTCCTTTGGAACGGCGCCTGCCGGCACGTGAATGTGGAGGTCAAACTGGTCGAATACGCGGTAGTCTATGCCATATTCAGAAGCATGGGCTTTGAGGTAACTGAGGGCTGCCGTGGCGGATTCCTTCATGACGTCACCCAGTTGGCCCGACAAAATCATGCGGCCTTTTCCTTTGTTCAGGCTGGACTCGATAAAGAGGATCTCCCCTCCTACAGACGTCCAGGCGAGTCCGGTTACGACACCAGCCGTGTTTTCTTCGGTATAGGTTTCTTTCTCGAAATGCGGTGCGCCGATCAGTTTTTCCACATCGGCGGCGGTGATTTTGTCCGGTGCTTCTTCTTCCATGGCGATCTTTTTCACCACTTTCCGCACCACCTCACCAATCTTCCGCTCCAGCGAACGAACGCCGCTTTCACGGGTGTAGCCGTCGATCAGTTTCTCGATGGCCTTCATGTCAAAGGCAATCTGGTCATGAGCCAGGCCATGCTCGACCAGCTGTTTCGGGATCAGGTGCTTTTTGGCGATCTGCACCTTTTCCTCGAGTGTGTATCCGTTGATTTCGATGATCTCCATCCGGTCACGAAGGGCAGGCTGGATGGTGTCAAGTGAATTGGATGTAGCCAGAAACAGGATTTTCGACAGGTCGTAATCCACTTCCAGGTAGTTGTCGGCAAAGTTGCTGTTCTGCTCCGGATCCAACACTTCGAGCAAAGCCGACGAAGGATCGCCGCGGAAGTCCCGTCCGATTTTATCGATTTCATCCAGCACAAACACCGGGTTGCTGGATTCTACTTTCTTAATCTGCTGAATGATTTTTCCGGGCATGGCACCGATGTAGGTCTTCCGGTGACCCCGGATTTCGGCCTCATCATGCAATCCGCCCAGGGACAAACGCACATACTTCCGGCCCAGGCATTTGGCGATGGATCGTCCGAGTGAAGTTTTCCCCACACCCGGAGGGCCATACAAACAAAGGATCGGGGCCTTCATGTTGTTTTTCATCTTCAGAACGGCCAGGTATTCCAGAATCCGGTCTTTTACCTTTTCGAGTCCGGAATGGTCGGCATCCAGAATCTTTTTGGCCCGCTTGAGATTGAAATTGTCCTTTGTGTAGTCGTTCCAGGGAAGGTCCACCAGAAACTCTACAAAATTCATCTGCACCGGATACTCGGCACTCATCGGATTGATCCGGTTGAGTTTGTCGAGTTCTTTGAAGAAATGCTTGGCGACTTCTTCGGGCCACTTTTTCTGTGCACCCCGTAGACGAAGCTTCTCAATGTCCTTTTCGGTATTCTCCATACCCAGCTCGTCCTGCAGCACTTTGATCTGCTGTCTCAGGAAATAATCCCGCTGCTGGGCGTCGATGTCGTTGTGGGCTTTGTTCTGGATTTCATGTTTCAGCTCCAGCATCTGAAGCTCTTTCATCAGAAATGCCAGCACCTTATGTGCTCTTTCAAGACCATCCAGGGTAATCAGCAGATCCTGCTTTTCTTCAATGGTCGAGCTACTCAGATTGGACGCCAGGAAATGGGTAAGGAAATTGGGACTGCTGATGTTGTCAATGGCAATCTGTGCATCCCTTGGGATTTCAGGATTCATCTGAAGAATCTTCCTGGAATTATCACGCAGTGCCTGAATGATGGCTTTTACTTCTTTCTTCGATTTACTGGGAAAGGAATCGTTGAGGTACATCACCTTTGCCGACATGTGCGGATCGACCTGGATGCGTTCCAGAATCTCAAATTTCTTCCGGCCCTGAATGATAATGGTGGTGCTTCCGTCTGGCATCACGATCATTTTCAGAATGACCGCTACAACACCCACCGGAAACATATCATCGAATGTGGGCTCTTCAGCTTCATTGGTCTGGGTAAGAACCCCGATGATGCGATCTCCTTTGTATGCCTTTTTTACCAGTTTCACCGAACGCTGTCTGCCAACCGTAATGGGCATCACTACGCCTGGAAACAGGACAGTATTTTTAACCGGCAGAATCGGCAGAATTTCAGGAAACTCTTCCTTCTTTAAGTCTTCCTCATCCTCGGTCGAAAAAATAGGAAACGAATCCCCCCTATCTTCCTGATTATCAATTTCGCTCAACACTATTTTCAATTCCTTTCTGGTTTAAATGAATCCGGATTCAGAGGTTGTTTCCACACCAAAACCGGACTTTCCGGATTGCAATCCCTGTGCCAACAGAGGCGAGGTGACATTATTGCGGATTCACTGCAAAGAAGTCAATTTTCCGTCCAACCGATCGCATCGGGTTCAAAAAAATGCAAAAACGGTGGCATTCATTACTTTGCCTGAAACCACCTCCCGGATTTTTCACTTCGCAGTGTTATTAATCCGTTTAATTTGCAGTCCCAAAAGCTCCGTTCATCGGGATTTTTAATGCGTCCGCTGTCTGCTTATACGATTAACCAACTCAAAACTACCGCCATTCAGCTCCTGCTGATGGTGATTCCTCTTTTTTCTTTCGGACAGAAAAAGGAGAAAGATGATTCGTATAAAGTGACCGGAATGCGGGGCAGCATCACCGACAGCAAGTTTTTTTCAGGGGTGACCTTCGAATTTCCCAACCTGAACCAGAAGCCTTATTTTTCCGATCAGGACCTGATGAGAAAAATCCAGAAATGGGAAAGGCAGAAGAAATACGACAAAGTCCTTCCTCTTCTGGAAGAATACGTAATGAGTTTTGGCATCCAGAATTTCTACAAAGACACCCGTTATCTCTGGCGGCTGGCGCAGTTGTATGAGCTGATGGGCGAAAAAGGAAAGGCCAAAGCCATGTATCGTCTTTGCCTGAAACACCACCGGAATAACATCAACCAGGACACCGTCATGCATTATTACCGGGCTCTGGAACGGGACGATAAGGACGTATACATTCCCCTTGACTATTACTATAAACTGGTGGAATTCAGACGGAACATTGATACACTCCGTCCGCCAACAGGAGTTTTACTGAGTATGGGTCCGGAGATAAACAGCCGGTATCCGGATTATGGTCCGGCCGTGGCGCACAACGAAGACACGCTTATTTTCACCTCCAGACGGACCCGAAGAAAAGAAAGTTCCGTCCTTACACCAGCCACTGCAAATGAAGATTTGTATCTGAGTCAGGGCATCGATGGTTACTGGGATGAAGCCACTCCGATGCGGGACATCAACACCCAGTACAACGAAGGTTCTGCCATTATGACCAAAAACGGGAAAACCCTGTTTTTTGTACGGTGCAATGCGCCGGGTGGGTATGGCGATTGCGATATTTATGTGGCCGATCAGACGCCTTCCGGCACCTGGAGTGAAGTCCGGAATCTGGGTGCGGGTGTCAATTCGGTGGCCTGGGACAGTCAGCCTGCCCTTTCGCTTTCCGAAGACACATTGTACTTTGCCAGCAACCGGAACGGCGGTTTTGGACTGAGCGACATTTTTTATTCCGTTAAACAACCAGACGGAAACTGGTCCAGGGCCTACAATCTGGGGCCGGTAGTGAACTCAAGAGGCAACGAGGTTTCGCCCTTTATTCACCCGCATTACAACATTCTCTACTTCAGTTCGAATGGGCAACTGATGAATTTCGGCGACTTTGACATCTACAAAACCTATGTAAAAAAAGGACAGTGGATCGAACCACTGAATGTGGGTCCACTCGTAAATGGCAAAGGTTCAGAATACTATTTCAGCATCGACGGACAGAGTAAAAATCTCTACTATGCCCGGTCTGAAGAAGCCGATCTGAAAAATCTGGATCTGTATTCCTTTCCCCTTCCGATGGAAGCCCAGCCACTGAGCACCAGTATGTTTTCCGGATCTCTGACTGATTCAGCCGGAAATCCAATGAAAGGGATTGTGTCGGTAATTGATCTGGACAACGGCATCGAGGTGTTTCCCAAAAACATCCGGGACGATGGGAGTTTCGATTTCAATCTCATCAAAAACAACAATTATCTTTTGGTGATTCAGGGGGATGAATTCTTCCGGATCGAAAAGATGTTTTACATGGCGGGCGATACAACCATCAATACGCAGGCCACCAGTTTTAAAAAGCAGAAGATCCGGTTTACCATGATCGAGTTTGAAGACAACTCGGCCCGTATTCTGGATGCCATGCATGCGGATCTCAACAATGTTTTGAATTTCCTTGTCGATCACCCCGAATTCCGGCTCCGTATTTCAGGACACACTGATAAGCACGGAAACTCCAAAGCCAACCTGAAACTGAGTCAGGACAGGGCAGATGCGATTAAAGCCTATCTGATCAAAAGTGGCTTTATTGATGAATCGCGGGTAGAACCGATTGGTTACGGAGATGCAAAGCCGATCATTCCGGAAGAGAAAACCGAGCAGGATCGTCAGATCAATCGTCGGGTGGAATTTGAGCTTCTGTATCCGGATGGAAAAAAATCAGAATAGCTGATCCTGTAAAAGTTCATGATCTCCGGTTTCATTTATCCTCTGCAAGCATTCTGGCGGACCCGTCTGAAACCCGTCTTTCAGCGATCAAAACATGAAAGAAAGGTCAGGAACTGGCTTTCTTCATTACCGGCACTTTCTTCAGCCAACCCGGGAAATCAACATTTGCTGATCATCCGGCCAGACGATATTGGTGACTACATTCTGTTTCGTCCGGCTTTGGAGCGGATCCGGAAACATGAAGCATTTTCAGGCTGGAAGATCACCGTTTTGGGCAACCAGGTCTGGAAAGATTTGGCAATGGAACTGGATGGCAACTTTGCAGACAACTGGATCTGGCTGAATAAAAAATCCTGGTTTGATGATGGCGGTTACCGGAAAACGATTCTTGAAAAATTAAGGGATGAGGCACCGTCCATTGTCTGGATTCCAGCCAGAACCCGTCATTTCTTTTTGGAAGATAGTCTGGCTTCTGTCTATTCCGGCATTCCAATTTTCACCAGCGGCCACGATTTTTGCCATTACCCGACTTCAGAAGAAAAGGACTTCATTGAAAAACTCGCCTACCGGAATCAACTGGTTTCACAGAAAAACATCCATGAACTGGAATTCAATCGCCTGTTAACCGGCCTTTTTCTGGGAGAAAAGAACATGGATACCGTCGCTTTAAAGCAGCCTGTTTCTCTTCCTGACAGTACCGCATTTCAGATGGAACTTCCCAAAGAACCTTACCTTGTATTTTTCCCTGGTGCATCGGCAGGCAGCAAACGCTGGCCACCTTCGCATTTTGCTGCTCTGGCCGATTTGCTTCAGCCTTCCGGAATCCGGATTATTCTGGCCGGGGCTCCGTCTGATAAGGAGTTTGCCCGGGACATCATAGTCGGTGCCCGTTTCCCGGATAACATACTGGACCTGACTGGCAAAACCAGTTTACCACAATTGCTTTTCCTTGTTACCAACGCCCGAATTCTGGTATCGAACGACACATCGGCAGCACACATGGCGGCTATGTACCAGACTCCATTGGTGGCACTGTGCAATGGCAATAAATATGGCCGGTTTTTCCCCTACCCTTCCGGGTTCCGTCAAGTAGCAAGTCTGCATCCGGTGAACGGAATTCCTTTTCATTTTGAAGACCGGTATCCGATCAAAAGGATTTCCGCTCAGCGGGCAGCTCAGGCCTGTATCAGCCTTTTGAAGTAAGAGATTAGCGAGGCGTGTTTTTGAGCATGTCCTCCACCATTTCCGTCAGTCCGAACGATGGTTTCCAGCCCCAGTCTTCTCTTGCCTGTGAGTCATCGAGGCTGTCTGGCCAGGAATCGGCAATCTGCTGGCGGAAGTCTGGTGCGTAGGTCATCTCAAATTCCCCAAACTGCTTCTTGATTTCGTCTGCCAGTTGTGCAGGCGTAAAACTCATAGCAGTGAGATTATAGGCCGACCGAATGCTGATTTTCGAGGCATCGGCTTCCATAAGTTCCAATGTTCCTCGCAAGGCATCCGGCATATACATCATCGGCAAGGCTGTGTCGGGTCCGAGAAAGGAGGTATACGCCTTTTCTTTCACTACCTTATAAAAGATGTCAACGGCATAATCGGTTGTACCACCGCCCGGAGGTGTTTTGTAGCTGATCAGTCCTGGATAGCGAATGCTCCGGACATCGAGATTGTAATGGAGAAAATAATAATCGGCCAGGCGCTCATCCACCAGTTTGGTGATGCCATACACGGTGGTTGGATCGGTGATGGTATTTTGTGGTGTACCGACACGGGGAGTGTTCGGCCCGAAAACAGCAATGGAACTGGGGGCATACACTTTGTGCACCTTTTGGGTAGCCGATTTGGCCACGTCGAGAACATTCATAAAACCGGCAATGTTCACATCCCAGGCCAGAGACGGATTCCGTTCTGCTGCTGCTGAAAGGATAGCGGCCAGGTGATACATCTGAGTAGGCTTGAATCGCTCCACCAGTTCGCCGAGTGCTTGTTTGTTCAGAACGTCCAGCTTTTGAAATGGTGCGTTTTGAAGAGATGGCGATTTCGGATCCATCACATCGGTTGCCAGAACCTGATCGTCTCCGTATATTTTTCGTAGTTCACCGACTAACTCGGTACCCAACTGTCCACAGGCTCCTGTAACCAGAATGGTTTCTTTTTTCATGTGTAAAATGGTGTATTAAGCCGCGGCAAATTAAGGCCATTTGTTGGGGATTGGCGATATTTTGAAACGAAAATACCCATTCTGAAAAGGAATGATGAATTTGCGCCCAGTTTGCGATACACCATGAAAATAGCGGCCTGCGCTTTGAATCAGACTCCTCTCGACTGGACTGGAAACATTGAACGGATTTTACAGGGAACCGACAAGGCACGAAAGGCCGGTGCCGGACTGGTTTTATTTCCGGAACTTGCCTTAACCGGGTATGGTTGTGAAGACTACTTTTTCATGCCATGGCTTCATCAAAAAGCGCTTGAAAACCTTCATTCTCAAATCGTTCCGGCTTCTTTAGGAATTCTCCTTGCCGTTGGAATGCCGTATTTTCACAAAGGAATCCTGCACAATTGCATAGCGGTTTGCCAGGATGGAAAACTGGAAGG
>DAIOVD010000128.1:0-12051 GCA_036759185.1 Catalimonadaceae bacterium
TTCCAGGTAAATATGACAGGTCTTACTGTAAATGGAAGCGGTGTTTCCATCGCGGGAGATTTTGGAAGTACATATCCACAATGGACTCCGGGAGCTATTGTCTTAACGCATGAAGGAGGTGGAATTTATTCCACAACTATGCAATTGGTACCAGGACAAGTAGTTCCATACAAATTCGTCAACGGAAACGCATGGGGTCAGGATGAAGGTATCCCAGGAGCCTGTAACGTTTTTGGAAATCGTCAGATAACCATTCCTTCTGCACCTTATGAAGTACCATTGAATTGCTTCGGTACCTGCAGCAACTGTGTGAATGTTACCTTTCAGGTAGACATGACCGGATTAACAGTGAGTGGAAATGGTGTGCATGTTGCCGGTGCGTTTCAGAGCTGGAACCCTGGTTCAACTGCGTTGAATTATTCAGGAACAGGTGGTATCTACACCGTATCAATCAATATGGATCCAAATACCAGTTCTGAGTTTAAATTTGTCAATGGTAACGCCTGGGGAACCGATGAAGGAGTACCAGGACTTTGCAATACTTCCGGAAACCGTACTTTTTCTGTAGGAAATTCAAACAAAGTTCTTCCTGTGGTTTGTTTTGGCCGTTGCATCGCCTGCGATGCTGAAAGTGAGTGGAGAGGTGTATCTGGTAATTTTGGAGATGGAAACAACTGGACAGCTGGTGTTGCACCAACCAATTGTAATATTAAAGTCAGAGTTAGCGGAATCGGAACTGCACCTGTGATTAACGCAGGAAGCTTTTCTGCTGGTCAGGTAACGATGTTGCCTGGATCAGAATTAACCATCAACACTGGTGCAACGTTTAATGTTTGTGGAAATGTTTCCGGATCAAACAGTAACATTATTGGGGATGGAACTCTCAACCTGAACGGTACTTCGAATCAGTCCATTTCCGGAATTCTGAGTCTTTCGAACCTTACCCTTGATAACACAACCGGTGCAAACTTCACGTCTACTGCCGATGTTCGTGTCAGCGGTGCTTTGAAACTGCAAAGCGGTTTCCTGAACACCACTCTTGGCCGCCTTATCCTGACTGCAGATGCGTCTTCACAGTCCCGCGTTCTGAAAATTGAAACGGGTGCCGGAATTACAGGTAATGTAACCTATCAGAAATATCTTGCAGGAATTAACTCCACTGCCACTGGTGGCTGGTATTTATTAACTTCTCCTGTTGCTGGTTTTACATTGAATGGATTTGATCAAAGAGGAAACAATTTCCACCCTGCAACATTTGATCCAGCCAATACAATTGCACCTGCTTCTGTTTATCTGTATAGCCAGAATGCCGGAGTAAGTTTTGATGATTTCGGTTGGTCAAAATCAAACAATCCAGCTCAGGTTGTTGGAAACGGACAAGGTATTCGTGTTTGGGTGAGAAAAAATACAGTTGGAGGAATCATGGAATACACCGGAATTCCAACTTCCGGATCTGTGTCCTTACCAATTAACTATTGTGCAGCTGGTTGTTCTTACCCTTCAGGTGGTGCTACAAACGGTTGGAATCTGGTTGCCAATCCATATGCCTGTACAATTGACTGGAACGCCGCAACGGGCTGGACCAAATCCGGTATTTCCGGAAATGCAACCCACATCTGGAACGCTGCAACGGGTGTTTATGCTTCATATGATGGTGCAGTTGGTGTAAATGGTGGAACCAATACCATCGCCGGTGGTCAGGGCTTTATTGTTCAGGCAACAAGTGGTGCTGCATCTCTTCAATTGAATGAAGATGTAAAAGTAAATACCAATACCTCTGGTATGAGAACCGCTGTGGCTGAACTTTCTGGCCTCAGAATCAAATTGAATACTTCTTCTTCTTCTGATGAAGCCTGGTTGGATCTTTCTTCTGATCGTCTGGATGTTGGTGTAAGCAAACTTCAGAACCCAGGTGTAACTCTTGCTTTGGGCAATTCTCCAATGTATTGCATTGCAGGTCTGAACAAAGTGAATTCAAACGGAGACATTCCAATGTTTGTTAAAAACACCAATGGAACCATTACGTTCTCTTTCGAGAAATCTGGATCCAACATGGAGAATGTTACTGTTTACATAAAAGATCAGTTGAACGGAACTCTTCAGGAAATCACGGAAGGAAACCAAACCTTCTCCTTCTCTGCCAGCAACATTGATGAAAACCGCTTCAGCCTTGTAATCAGCCAGTCTGTGACAGGATTGAACGATCTGAAATCTCAGTCTGTATTTGTATGGCCAAACCCTGCAAAAGATCAGTTGACTGTTAGCTCGTCTGTGAGTGGTCAGGCTTATGTTATCCGCAATGTTATGGGCCAGACCCTTGTTTCTGATATGCTGAAAGTTGGACAGTCTGTTTTGTCTGTGAAAGAACTTCCAGCCGGAACCTACATGATCAGCTTCCCTGAAACAGGAAAGACGGTTCGTTTCAACAAGAATTAATTAACCTAATTTTTTAATACTGAAAAGCTGTCGGATTTCCGGCAGCTTTTTTTGTTTTTTTACAGTTTCGTAGGCGTATCTGTGTATCGTGTGAAAGACGGTTTTTTCTCTTTCGTTTTCAGAATGTTGAATCCATTTCTTTGGATGGCCCTTTCTGCCTGCACTGTATCTTCGGATCCACAGCTGGATTCCCTCGATGTAGAATTAGGAAAACGAAATGAACGGGAAGCCATCAAACGGAACCGCATACTCGAACTGCAAAGCCGGCTCCGAAGTACCACAGATTCTTCACTTCGCCTTCCCATTATCCGTAACCTTTGCCTCGAATTCAAATCCTACTCATTTGATTCTGCAGCTCACTTTTCACTCCAATATCTGAACGAAGCCCGGAAAGCCGGCTCCCAATCAGAACTGGTCGATGCTGTTACTCTGCATTCCTATATTTTGCTGTCTGCTGGTATTCTGGACCCGGCAATGGATTCACTTGCCAAGGTTTCAGTGGAAGGAGTTTCGTCTGAAGTGCGGGCAGATTACTACTTTACCATTTCCAAAGGCTATTTCGAATACCTCAACTTCCAGCAGGAGAAAAACCTTTTCGGCAGTTACCAATCCAAAGGAAGGGCCTATCTGGATTCCGCGATCCTGTTTACAAAGGAAAATTCGGTTCAAAACCTATCCTTCCGCGGCCTCCGGGCGCTGAAAGCCGGAGAACTGAAAGAAGCAAAGTCGATTTACGAAAGCCTGGTCAATCGCAAAGATCTGCCCCGAAGGCAGCTGGCCATCGAAGCGGCTTGTCTTGCATCAGCATACGAGCAATTGCATGACAAAGAAAAGAGCCTCAGGTATTACATTGTATCAGCGAAAGCCGATGAGGCATTTGTTGTTAAGGAGTATGCATCTCTGATCCGGATCGCACTGATTCTGTTTGAAAAAGGTGACCTGGAACGGGCTAACCGGTACATCAACCGGGCACTGGATGATGCAAATTTCTTTGGATCCAGTCAGAGGAAAATTCAGATTCTTGAAATTCTTCCCCTCATAAAAGCCCAACAAATCCAGCTGGATAATGAAAAACAATTACAGCTTCTTGTATTCAGTGTCACACTGTTTGTCCTTCTGTGTGGTTGTTCCTGGCTGGTTGTGATCAGCATACGCCAAAACCGGCAGATCCGGAAAAATGAAGAACGCCTTGAACTGTTCAACCTCGATCTGGAAAGAAAGAATGCAGAACTGGAAGAGGCCCAGAAAATAAAAGAGAATTATGTGCGGCATTTCTTCCAGAGTCACACCCGGGTAATTGTAAAAATCGAGAAAATCCTGAAGGAAATTGAACAGGCAGTCAAGAACAAAAACCTCACAGAAGTTAAATTCCATGCTTCACAGTTCAAACCGGAACAGGAAAAGAAAAAACTTCTCATGGATTTTGACATGGCATTCCTCAGCATTTTTCCGGGATTTGTTCATGAAATGAATGCTTTGGTCGACAAAGATCAGCCGTTTGTACTGGAAGATGAGAAAAGCCTGAATACCGAACTGCGGATTTTCGCCCTCATTCGTATGGGAATTCACAGCAATGAGGTCATCGCCCGTACTTTGGGCTATTCGGTGAATACGGTGTACACCTACAAAACCAAAGTCCGCAACAAGTCCTCCCTATCGTCTGATGAGTTTGATAAAGCGGTCCTCAATATTCAATCGGTAAAGGAGTAGGCCAGTTCCACATTCTTTTTTGCTAGGTTTGAATTCGGATTCGGTCCTGATTCTGCTTACGAAAGGACGGCAACCATGTATCACACTTTTTACTTCTTTCAACGCCTTTCCCTACAACTCGGGCCCATTCTCCGGAATACTCGTTTGCTGGAGTGTTTTTCCCAGCAGAAAGACGAAATCGTGTTTCGCTTTTATTCGGAAGAAGGACGGAATGTGTTCATCAAAGCCGATCTTTCTCAGGGAAATTGTCTCCTCACCTTTCCGCAGGATTTCGCCCGGACCCGAAGCAATTCGGTGGATCTTTTTCCGGAATTGTATGGAAGTCCCGTTGATTCAGTCCGGCAGAGTCCGAATGACCGAAGTTTTCACATTGCCTTTCTGAATGGACTGCAGATCTGTTTCAAGATGTATGGCGGTCGCTCCAATCTCCTCATTCACAATGGCTCGGAGGTGTTGAATGTCTTCAATCATCACCTGAAAAAAGATCTGGAAAACGGAGTGCCACAAGGACGGCAGATTCCGGAATCCGAAACCGGCTTTTGTCCCGATCCGGAGA
Source organism: Catalimonadaceae bacterium (assembly GCA_036759185.1). GTDB lineage: Bacteria > Bacteroidota > Bacteroidia > Cytophagales > Flexibacteraceae > CAMDMI01. The sequence goes on from DAIOVD010000128.1 coordinate 4,703, forward strand.
TTCTCCGGAAGCGATACCCCACATTCAGCAAACGAATCTGGCAATACTGGGAAGAAATGAGCCGGTCGAAACCGAATGATGAGCAAGCCGTCCTGTTTCAGGATCTTATGCTGTTGCTTGAAACTGGTCCTATGATTCTGTGCCGGCAAAACGATGTGGTCTTTCTGAGTTTCGTTCCAATAGGAACGGTTCTGGAGGAAAGCAACGATGCCCTGTTCATTTCCAACCGGCTCTCACAGTATTTCTGGCAGGTCAATCAGTTTTTTAAACAGAAGAACCGGTTACTGGCCATCCTACAGCAAAAAATGTTTTTTGCCCGTACCCAGATGGAAGCGGCCGAAAAGCAGTGGCTGGAAGCAGAGGAATCGAAGAGTTACCGTCTGCAGGCCGACCTTTTGATGGCATACGGGCATTCCGTTCCGAAAGGAGCTCAGAGTGTGGAATTACCTGATTTCTCCGGAAGTGGAACCGTGGAAATCCGTTTGAAGAAAGACCTGTCGGTGATCGAAAATGCAGAGCGATTTTACCGCAAATCGAAAGGACAACAACAGGATGCCCAGCGGCTGGAAGCCCGAATTGAATCGTGGAAGGAAACTCTCAATTCAAATACTAACCAGCATAATGCTCTTACAGCGGTAGAAAACTGGGTAGGTTTGAAACCTTTCCTTCAGGCTTCAGCTCTTGACAACGAGGAGAAAGAAATATTGCCTTACCACGCCCACCGCTTTCTGGATTACGATATCTGGGTAGGAAAATCGGCAAAGGCCAACGATGAGCTGCTTCGCCTGGCTCACAAGGACGACCTTTGGTTGCATGCCCGGGATGTGGCCGGAAGCCATGTGGTGATCCGAACGAAAAAGGGAAAGACCACACCAGCACCCGTAGTGGAAAGAGCTGCCGCATGGGCAGCCTATTACTCCAAAGGAAAGAGCGAAGGATTGTGTCCGGTGATGGTGACGGAACGGAAATACGTCCGCAAAGGAAAACACATGCTGCCTGGCCAGGTTCGGGTTGAGAAAGAGAAAACCATCCTGGTTGAACCCAAAGAATAGACAGGTTAGCTCGACTTGATTTTGTAGTTGAAATCGATTTTGATTTCGGGCTGGTTGCCAAACCGGTGTTTGATAAAATAATACCAGAGGGTACGGATACTGTCCTTCATGGCTTTGTCGGAAACCGAAGGCGAAGGTGCCCGGTAGTGAATCGGCACTTCCATATACCGTGAATTTCGCAGAAGGTATCGGATCTCAGTTTGGTAAAAATGTGCTTTTGACTGAAGGCCGTTTTCCAGAAATGCTTCCACCACATACCAACGGAAACCCTGGTAGCCGGACGTCATATCTTTCATTCTTGTTCCTAAAAACAGATTGGCCAGAAAAGTTCCGAAAGATGATATGAAACGTCGTCGGAAAGGCGAATCGGCATTGGAGCCACCATTGATATTCCGGCTTCCAAAGGCACAATCATTGCCTTCATTCAAAACCCGCAGAAACATTGGCAGTGCTCTTGGATCATGCGAAAATCCAGCATCCATTTCAATGATGAATTCGTGACGGGCTTCCAGTGCTGCCCGGTAACCGGCGAGATATGCATCGACTACATTCTTGTTTTCAGGCGCCCAGACGGTTTTGTACCGATTGTCACGTGCCGAAAGTTCCTGGCACAATTCGAGCGTCCGGTCTTTGGAAGCATTGTCGACCACCATGTACACCACCCCGCTTTCGAGGTGTTCCAGAACCGAGGTAAGCACTGAAATCAGTTCGTGAAACGTTTCGGCTTCGTTCGCCATCGGTATTACGACCGACCAGTTGTTGTTGAAATACATGAATTCTTATTGCCGGAACGAATCGGTATCAGTAGATGTGCAAAGGTTTGCAATATGGGAAATGATGCTGAATTTTCTGATCGGCATGGTTAGGAATTACAAGGGTCAAACGTAATGAGGGGGGATGGACTGATTACGACAGGCTCTGATTCGGAACCCAATTAATCACAAAGAATGTCTTCGTACTCGTCCTCCGTAAGAAGCTGGGTCTTGATCAGTTCACCGTTTTGCCCGATGTAACTCAGGTTGTAAACAGAACTTTGCTGTACCCGTCGTCCGGCAAAAAAATACATGCCTTCCGGAGCGTCAAACGGAATGATCTCGTCGTGGTCTGTCGGGGCAATTTCTCCCCGTAATGTACTTTCAATCCCCACCTTTTTATCTGCCTCCACTTCATAGATGGTTTCATTGTCCCTCTCCATCAGAATCCGGATGCTCTTCATCGCCTTCACCAGTTCTTTTCCACTTTCCAGCATGTAGAAATACCAGAAACCATTTTTCCGCACCAGGCATCGGGTTGGATTCCAGTACATGATCTCTTCGTACAGACATGGAACAACGAACTTTCCCGACAAGTCAATCAGACCAGCTTTGTCCTGTATCCGTACCACAAACAAAGAGCGTGAGTTCCCGAAGTTTTTGGCTATGCCCGTCAGGTTGGCCACCACTACTTTTTTTGAATACGGGTTGATAATGGTGAACAATTTTCCTTTCGCCACACAAATCACATCCCGGGTGATTGGGGAAGCCCCGGAAAGCGAAGGCTTGATCAACAGAGAACCATTGGTATCGGCAATACCCACTTTCTTGTCGTGCATCACCGAAAACAGGTGCTGATCAAGCAAGGCAATCTGGTCGTAAGCATAGGGTAATATTTGCTTGCCCTGCCTGGTAAAAACGGCTTTGTGGTCTGTCGAATCACTGAGAACCAGAAAGTAGCTGGCGAAAATCCCTTTGGGCGTTGTGTAACGTAGCACCTCCGGTTGACGGCTTCCGGAGAAATAGATTTTCTTACCCGACTCAAAAATGAGGTATTTTTTGGAACCCTTCCGGGCCAGAAAGCTGCTTCTCAACAGAAGAGAAATTGAATCAAAGCCAAACTCAACAAAGGTTTTTCCCTGCCGGTCGATCAATCCAAATTTGCCCTGTTGTTTTGCGATGGCCAGGTTTCCATGAATTCGGATGGCTTCAAAGTCTTTGGGCAACGAATTTCCATTGCTGTCGGTCACATTCACGGCATCACCTTTGGCCACCAGAATTCCCCATGGACAATCCTGAATGACGGAACCGCTTTTTGCCTTAACCACCAGCACTTTATTTCCGGAGAGGTAGTTCACCTCTTCTTTCTGAAATAAAATCAGTTTTTCGTGACCCGTCTTCTCAATCGATGTGTATTTGAACTCCATTTCCGGATCTTCATTCTGCAAGCTTTTCAACAGATCGTTTTCACTGACCAGAGCAAACTTCTCACCCATCCGGCAGGCGACATAGCTTCCAGAGGAAAAGACTTCATCCAGACCTGGAATGTCAATCTTCTGCCCTTTGGTGGTAAACAGAAAATACCTTGAACCCTGCTGTATACATAGGAGATTCTGCGTCAGACGGATGATCGATTCATACCGTGCCCCCAGAATCTGGTAGCCCGAAAGACTGATCAATCCTTGTTTTCCTTGTTTGAAAACCTTCAGGATTCCGTCTGAAAACCATTCGGCATTGTCGTATTCCCCGTCTGAAACCGGGACAGAATCCATAGAGAAAATAGTCACTTTCTGGTTGTGAAAAGCCTTCACGAAATTCGCCCGGGTCAGTTCACAGCGGTAGTCCTCCGGAATGGAATCAAATTTGGGTTGAATGAAAACTTCGCCTTTTCCCTGCATCAGTCCGAATTTTCCACGTTCAATGAAGGTGATCAGTTGTTCGTCCCGGTTTCGGAAACGGGTTTCAAACCGAAGTTGGGGAAATCCTTCATAGGCCACCGTCATCTGATACAGACTTTTGGAGGCCTTGTCCAGAAAGAAAATCCACTCCCAGGCCTTGCTCACATTGGGGTTTCCCGGGTAGTTGCTGATAAACTGGAGATACGATTCCGTCTGGTGGTACAAAGTGGCCAGCTCATAGAGCCGGTTCTGTGCCTTGATCACATACGGATTGTTGGGGTTCTTTTCAATGAAAGTCTCCCAATCAGAGATTTTCCCTTTTTTGGCTGTGTTTTCAAATACGAGAAGGTCAGAAATTTCTTTCGCAGAACGGGCCTCACCCGCATCCGGGTATTTGTCCAGAAAGGCCATGAAGGCATCGTAACTGTTCTGCTGCTTGGCCTGCTGGAAAGCCAGGGAGGCTCTCTTCTGGCGGGCCGTTTCGGCTCTGGTGGATTGAGGAAATTTCTCCAGGAAGTATTGATACGCTGCCTCCGATTCCAGACGGGCCGCCTGTGAAAAGCCGAGACTGTCCAGATAGTCTTTCCGTGAAAACAACTCGGCCGAATCAATCTGAAGCTTCACATATTTCTGCTTTCCTTCGGCATCTTCTTTTCTGAATTTTTCAATGGCACTGAGGCAGAAAATGTAGGAAGAATCGAGTTTCAGGGTTTTCTGGTAGGGACTCAGAAAATAGATCGAATACACATAATCGATCCCGAAATCATCGGTTTTCTTCTGCCTTGCCGATTCCAGAGTTTTGTGTGCATCGTGCAGGTTGCCCTCTTTTACCTGACGGAGCGATTTTTTTACCAGATCATTCCCCTTTCCCGAAACCTCAACCACTGAAAAACCAGCCATGATCAGCCAGAAAAGCGGTTTTAAGAGGTTTTGTACCGAAGGCATTGTTTGTTGAGGCGAGAATTACCGGATCTGAAATCCAGACTGCAATTTTACACCAAAAGCCGTCACAATTGGCATGAAATTCAGGACCGTTTTTGCAAATTTCCCGAAGCTCCGGAAGCCTTCGTTTTTGTCCATTTGCCCGACCATCCAATTTCGGCTTTCTTTGCATCCCCGTTCAATTTGCCACCAGGCAACCCGGGGAAAAAATACCAACGCATTATGTCTGACTTAAAACCTGCGGAAGAGAGAAGTCTCAATTTTCTCGAAGAAATCATCGAAGAAGATCTTCGTTCCGGGAAACACACCACCATTCTCACCCGCTTTCCTCCTGAACCCAACGGCTATCTCCACATCGGGCATGCGTCCAGCATCTGCCTCAACTTTGGACTGGCGAAAAAATACGGTGGCAAAACCAATCTTCGTTTCGACGATACCAATCCGGCCACCGAAGAAACCGAATATGTGGAAAGCATCAAAGCCGATGTAAAATGGCTGGGCTTTGAGTGGGCCAATGAACTCTATGCCAGCAATTACTTTCCACAATTGCACCAGTTTGCCATTCAGTTGATCGAACGGGGACTGGCCTACGTGGACGACAGTACCTCCGAGGAAATAGCGGCGCAGAAAGGAACGCCGACTCACCCGGGTCAGCGGAACCAGTACGCAGAACGATCGGTTGAGGAAAACCTCAGGATTTTCCAGGAAATGAAGGACGGCAAATACAAAGACGGCGAAAAAGTGCTCCGGGCCCGGATCGATATGAACTCTTCCAACATGCTCATGCGGGATCCGTTGCTGTACCGCATCAAACATGTGCATCACCACCGGACGGGCAACGATTGGTGCATTTATCCGATGTACGACTTTGCACACGGACAAAGCGATTCGATTGAACACATCACCCACAGCATTTGTACACTCGAGTTTGCTGCACACCGCGAATTATACGACTGGTTCATTGCCACTCTGGGAATCTATCCGTCGAAGCAATACGAATTTGCCAGACGGAACCTCACCTACACCGTGATGAGCAAGCGGAAACTTCTGCAGCTCGTCAACGAAAACCATGTCACTGGCTGGGATGATCCCCGGATGCCGACCGTTTCCGGAATGCGCCGCAGAGGATACACCGCCGAAGCCATCCGCGAATTTGCCGACCGCATTGGTGTTGCCAAGCGAGACAACATTGTCGATGTGGGCCTTCTGGAGTTCTGCGTTCGCGAACACCTCAACCGCATGGCTCAAAGACGGATGGTGGTGATGAATCCCGTGAAAGTGGTGATCACCAATTATCCGGACGGCAAGACCGAAATCCTCCACAGCGAAAACAACCCCGAAGATCCGGAAGGTGGCATGCGGGAAATTCCGTTTTCAAAAGAACTGTGGATCGAGCAGGAAGATTTTATGGAGAATCCTCCGAAAAAATTCTTCCGCCTGGCTCCCGGAAACATGGTCCGTCTGAAAAGCGCCTACATCATTCAGTGCGAAACCTATGTAAAAGCTGAAGACGATACCGTCCTTGAGATACACTGCAGCTATATTCCTGAAAGCAAAAGCGGTTCGGATACCTCCGGTCTCAAAGTGCAGGGAACCTTGCATTGGGTGGATGCCAAAACGGCCATTACCTGCGAAGTACGGGAATACGACCGACTGTTTCAGGTCGAGGATCCGTCCTCTGAAGAAGGTGATTTTAAAGATTATATAAATCCCAACTCTCTTCACGTCATCACCAACGGCCTGGCGGAACCCGCTCTGGCCGATGCGGTGAACGGAGGACATTTTCAGTTCCTGCGCAAAGGCTATTTCTGCACCGATTCAGACAGCAAGCCAGGCCACCTGGTTTTCAACCGGACGGTTACCTTAAAAGACACCTGGGCCAAGGAGCAAAAGAAAAGTTAGTCCCGAATTATTCCATTTGCTGCGAAAGCCTTGATTCACAAATAAAAATACCCTTCGGGGTTTGGGGCCGTAAAAGAAAAGGAATCAAGGCGTTGCGAAGCATCCGGACATTGAATAAATAATTTGGGTTAAATTCCTTTGGGTTGATTTTGGAATAAAAAGGAAAAACCGTTTCCTTTGCAGCCCAATTTTATGCACTGCGTAGCTCAGTTGGTCAGAGCATCGGTTTGTGGTACCGAGGGTCGTGGGTTCGAGCCCCATCGCGGTGCCGGTACAAAAAACCCCTTTTCACCAAAGGGGTTTTTTATTTTACTGGCTTCATCTTTACTTTGAATCCGGTTATAGCAGCCATACATCATCGATTAATAATGCCCTATTCCGGGTACATCTAAACAGAAAAACATTCCAAATTCTATGAATTTTCCAGAAAATCTAAAATACACCGCTGAGCATGAGTGGATTCGCGTAGAAGGCAACGAAGCTTTTGTTGGTATTTCTGAGTTTGCCCAAAGCGAACTGGGCGACATCGTCTTCGTCGACATCAATTCGGTAGGACAATCCGTTGCAAAGGACGGTATCTTCGGATCGGTGGAAGCGGTGAAAACTGTTTCCGATCTGTTCCTGCCTGTTACCGGAACCATCCTGGAAGTCAATCCTGCCCTCAACAACGCACCGGAACTCGTGAACTCTGATCCATACGGCGATGGCTGGATGGTAAAAATCAGCATTTCCGATGCCAGTGAACTGGAAGGTTTGATGGATTCGGCTACCTACCGGGCTTCCGTAGGCGCATAATTTCCGGC
>DAIOVD010000129.1:0-12020 GCA_036759185.1 Catalimonadaceae bacterium
ATTTGAGAAACAGGTATTGGCATCACTTGGGAGCTCATTCTGAACACAACCAGGATACAGTGTGCCAGCAGGAGCATCTTCTGGAATGATGGTTTCATTTTCAACCACATTGACGGACTGACACAAAGGAATTGCATTACAGCAGTCCTGATTTGGAATTGGTGGCCAGTTGGTCAGTGGATTTCCGGCACTTGGTCTGGAGGTTTGGAAGCAGTTTGCATCTCCTGGATTCGGAGCAGGGCATACCTGAGCAAATCCAGCAGAAATGGCAGCCAATGAAAAAGCTGCCGATAAGAGTATTTGTTTCAGTTTCATTGATTTAGTTCTTTGATGTAAAGGTCAGCGTAAATTTACCCGTCATAATTTGGTTTGCTTCATTGGTCATCTGAAGGCCAAGTTCTTTAAAGTCACCTTTCACGACGATCTTTTTACCAGACTGAGTTCCGGATTTGATTTGTTGAATGGATCCGGCAATTGAATGTTTCTTTTTGAAACTTATGTTGCCATTGAGCATTTTTGGAGTAGCAGACGCAACATCAGAGTTCACAGAATTCAATTCAAACTGGAATTGACCGGATGCATTTGTCGTGCATAAATCTCTGAAGATCTGAGCATTTGAATTATCTGCCTTGTTCTGGAACATGTGGTTTTTACCAAAAAGAAAAATCTTCTTCTCGATAGAATTGTATCCACCATAAACGGCTTCAGAAACAAGAGTGATAGGTTTCGACTTTCCTTCAAGCTGGATGGTAGCAGTCCATGTTTCCCCTGAGGTTCTGGTAGTAAAAGCTGATGAAAGCCAAAAGCCTGCCAGAAGAATTACGGTAAGTGCTTTTTTGAACATACTGATTTGATTTAAATGTAAAACTTTTTGATCCTTTGAATAAACTGGTCAACCATGAACAGTGTTTCCTTTTCCCATTCAATCATGCCCATATGGCCTGTATTGTTGAGAATATGGACGGTGCTGTAACTGGGCATGGAATACTGCCCCTGACTGCCTGCAAATGGTATCGCAATATCGTTTTTGCCCACAATGAAAAGGACTGGACAGTGGCTCTTTTCAAGAACCTTGGTTCTGTCTTTCCGGTCCCGCATTGCTCTGATGGACTCAATGACCGAGTTTTTATGGGCCTTTTTCCCCATTTCCACCATGGCTTTAATGTCGTCTTTGAAGTCTTTTCGCCTCCCTTCGAAAAACAAGGGTGGCACAAACTCTTCCACAAATTCTTCGGTTCCGTATCGTTCGATGAATTCTATGGTCTTATCTCGGGCCTGTTTTTTTTCGATCGTATCCGGATAGGCTGTCGAGTGAAAAAGCCCAAGGCCTTTCAGTCGGGAAGGAAATTTTTCACAAAATGCTAAGGCAACATAGCCTCCCATACTGTGCCCGATCATGATACATTGTTCAATTCCATTGCTGACAACTGTATTGTACACTTGTTCAGCCATGTCGGCAATGGTCAGTGGACCGTCAAGTGGCGGGTTGTTTCCGAATCCGGGAAGGTCCATCAGAATGACTCTGCAAACGGAAGAAAGTGGCTCTAAGAAGTTGTTCCACAATTCTTTAGTTTCGCAAAACCCGTGCAGGAAGATGACGGGAAGTCCTTCGCCTGATTCTACAAATGTAAGATTTTGACCTGTCATGAAGAGCCCCTGCCTGTTTGCCAGCTTTTATTCAGAACCGCAAACATAAGCGTTTAGAACTTAAAGTGGAAAAAAAGGGTAAAAACAAAATTAAATCAAGGTTATTCGGGGAATCTGCCAAAACTTTGCAGCAGTTTCTCTGGTTCTCTACTAATTCTGTCTATTGTATGAATACTGGTATTTTGCTTGTAAATCTGGGTACTCCCGATTCCACTTCCACCACTGATGTCCGACGGTATCTTCGCCAGTTCCTTATGGATAGCCGTGTGATCGACATCCCGTTCCTTTCCCGTTTCCTTTTGGTGAATGGAATTATTGCCCCATTTCGTGCACCGAAATCAGCAGCGGTTTACAGAAATGTTTGGATGAAAGAGGGGTCTCCATTAAAAGTGTATGGAATGGCTCTGGAGAAAAAGGTACAGAACGTTTTGGGAGACGGTTTCATTGTCAAACTGGGTATGCGGTATATGAATCCTTCCATCGAGTCCGGACTGGAATTTCTAAAAAAAGCGCAGGTTGACCGGATTGTTGTAGTGCCTTTATTTCCTCAATATGCTTCTGCCACCAATGGATCTGTTTTTGAATTGACGAGCCGGATAATGGCAACCTGGCAAACCATCCCCGCTTTTAATTTTACAGGACCTTTTTTCAACCAGGCTTTTTTCCTGGACCCGATCGTGAAACAGATTCAGGAAGCCAGAACTTCAGGGAAATTTGATCAGATCCTTTTTACTTATCATGGACTGCCGGAACGCCAGATCCGGAAGGGAGATGATACCAAAACCTGTCTTTCAGGAGATTGTTGCGGCACCTATCATAAAGGAAATGCTCTTTGTTACAGAGCTCAGTGTTTTGAAACCAGCCGTTTGATTGCCAAAAAAGCAGGATTGGCCGAAACTCAATACACTACCAGTTTCCAGTCCCGATTGGGCCGTGATCCCTGGATTAAACCTTATACAGATGAGGTGATTAAGAAATGGCCATCACATGGGATCAAGCGTGTTCTGGCTTTATCTCCATCGTTTGTTGCTGATTGCCTGGAGACAACGGAAGAAATCGGAAGTGAATACAAGGAAGTGTTTGAGGCTGCCGGGGGAGAACATTGGGAGTTGCTTCCCTGTGTCAATGACCGGACTGACTGGGTGGAAGGTTTATCCAAATGGATTCAGGCGTTTGTTACTTTACCACTGCAAAATACTCCTTTTGCCCTGACGGACTGATGGCTTCAAGCAGAATTCCACCTTTCACTTTCCGGAAATAGGCCTGAATGTTGCCCGGGTCCCGGACTGGCTTTTTATCAATGTGAGTTATGATGTAACCGGTTTCCAGACCCGCTGACTGAAGAGGTCCTTTCCGGATGGATGTGATTTCGATACCTCCGTTTATTCCCAGAACTTCCAATTTTTCCTGATCAGGCGCCTGGAAAGTTGCCCCAAGTTCGGGAATGTCTGTTTCTGTGTTTCCCTCATTTATTCGAAGAGCAGTGGTTCCGGCTTCATTTTTCAGTGTCATGGAAATATCCAGAATTTTCCCTTCCCTCTTTATTCGGGTTTTCACTATTACCCCAGGCCGGTATCGTCCTATTACTTCCTGAAGCTCAGGCACTGAATTCACTGCTTTATCATTGATGGATAGGATGAGATCGCCTTTTTTGATTCCCGCTTTTTCGGCCGCAGATCCGGAATTTACTCCACGGACAAAGACACCTTCGATTTCACTGAGTGAAAGTTCTCTGGCAAGATTTGCATCGACATCCATAACAGATACACCAAGAAGAGCTCTTTGAACAGAACCGAATTCTTTCAAATCCTGAATTACCTTTTGCACTAAATTGGCAGGAATAGCAAATGAGTATCCGGAATACGAGCCGGTCGGAGAGGCGATGGCTGTGTTGATTCCAATGAGGTCTCCCTGCAGGTTAACCAATGCACCACCTGAATTTCCAGGATTCACAGCGGCATCGGTCTGAATAAATGACTCTATCGCCAGATTTGATTTCTCTCTCAGAATGTTGATGCTTCTGGCTTTTCCTGAAATGATTCCGGCGGTTACTGTTGACGTCAGATCAAATGGATTTCCAATGGCCAGCACCCATTCACCAATCTGAAGTTTGTCCGAATCTCCGTATTTTATGAATGGAAGTCCTTTTGCCTCAATTTTCAATAAGGCCAGATCGGTTGTCGGATCTTTGCCAATAATGGTGGCCCGATAACTTTGTTTATTGTGAAGTACAACTTCCACTTCTGCGGCTTCATCGACCACATGATAATTGGTTACAATGAAACCGTCATCTGTTATGATTACACCAGAACCGCTGGACTCATTTTTTCGGGATGGATCCTGAAACAAATCTTCAAAATCCGGAATGTTTTTGTGCAGGTCCTGAAGTGACCCTGTGGCACCATTGTACCTGGAGCGAATGTACACCACCCCATTTTTCACTCTTTGTGCGGCTGCAACGAAATTCACGTTGGCACCAAATGCTGGCAAGGTATCTGAAAGGTATTTTCCCAGAACATCCTTTTGTCTTTCTGCTAATGAAACATAAGGCAGTTCGTTGTTTCGCAGGAAGTTTCGGTCAATGTATAGAGCACCCAGACTTGCAGTCAGTGCGATGACGAGAGTAGCGATCCAGGACTGGTTTTTCATGCCGGGCAAATATACGTGCAATCCGGACAGGCTTATGTTCCGGCACATCTTTTAACCGTAATGACTCCGGATAGTTTTCGATTAAAGGGAAGATGGGATTGTCGGGTTGTTTGGGGCCAATTCAAAATCTTTTCAAATAAATACGTCGGGGTAAATTAATTTCCTTACTTTTGCAGTCCAAATCGCGGGATGGAGCAGATGGTAGCTCGTTGGGCTCATAACCCAAAGGTCACAGGTTCGAGTCCTGTTCCCGCTACAAGTAGAAAAGCAGTTCAAAAAGAACTGCTTTTTTTTTGCCCCGTCCGATGAAAAATGGTTTGATACTCATCCTCATTTTCTGTTTGTGGAAGCCATTTTCTGCATTCAGTCAGGTGTATGTCCGCTCTTCCGGAATCCGCATGGATGAGTCTTCCATTGGCTTGTCAATGGTCCAACGGATTTTCAAAACGGTGACGGTAGAAGGCATCATCGATTTCAGACAAAGAGAATTCGGTGCCGCATTGGTTCCCCGTTTTCACTCGCGTGTCATAGGAAGGCGCCTCAATGCGTTTGTGGGATTCGGAGCGCAAACAGGTTTTGTGAAAGTGACGCCCACAAAGCTCCAGCCTTACTGGGGTGTCGGCGGAATGGTCGGACTTGAATACAAATTCAATTTCATCCCCATCCATATTTCGTACGATTTTAGGCCATTGCTCCAGTTGGACGGGCATCCGGATATATTTGGTTTCCAATCATCCTTTGCCATTCGAATCGTTCGGAAATCTGAGCGAAAGGCCTGGAAAGAAAAGCTCCGTAAATGGAAGGAAGACACCAAAGACTGGCTCGAGGGTGACGATTAAGCCTGTTTTTCTTTCGAAAGATATTCCACAAGTCTCCGCTTCGCCACGGGCAGAAGGCTTTCTTCCCAGGGAACATACAATTCAGATTCAATCAGATACGTCGCATAACGGGGTGCATTACGGGCCGAACGGATCAGGTCTGTTTTGATGCTTTCAAATGTCTGCGTATAGCTCAAACTGAAATTACTGAGGTGGCTTACATGAAGAGCACGGTAATTCCCATCCGGCAAATGAACCCGTGTCAGTGAATATTCATACACACTGGCCTCCCTCTTTGGTGGAGCGCACAAAAAGAAATAGCCGTTCTCTACAAATGGTGAAGTGAGGCCAACCTCTGAAATATGAAGGTTCTGCTCAACATGTTTGTACAATTCAGTCCCTTCGTCAAGATGCTGTTTCATCACCGGGATGGAATACTCAATGATCTCATCCATTACCGCAAAGAAATCGTTGTCCTTCACTTTTTGTTCATATTCCAATTGCATGGATTCCCAGTCTGCCGAAGTAATGGCTTTCGGGAAAGAGTTGCGAAGGATTTCCCTGCCTGATTTTACGGACAGAATATTCTGGTAATGCTGGTACAGATCAGTGAATCCCGGATAGATTTTCCGTTCCTGAAATTCATTTTTCACATCTGAGAGGTAGGCAAGCAGAAGATAGGTTTTGTATTCTGCATCTATGAGGCCTTCGGTGATCCAGTCCTTGCTCAGCGTTTTCATAGCGTTTTCTTTTTCGATTGAAATCTTTCAGACATTGCTATGCGAAGATAAACAATTGCAATAAGAGAAACTTCTGAATTGATCAGATAACTGTATTCGTAAGAAATTGTCAGAATCAGAGGAAATGCCCTTCAATATCGGATCAGGAACGACCGGTACTGCCGTATCCACCAGCGCCTCTTTCACTGTCTGCCAAAGCATCGGCTTGTTCCCAGCGCACTCTTTCGTGGCGGGCCACAATCATCTGAGCAATGCGTTCTCCCGGCTGTACATCAAATGGTTCTGATGAAAGATTGACTAGCAAAACCTTGATTTCCCCACGATAATCGGAGTCAACCGTACCAGGCGAATTCAGGACAGTTAAACCATGCTTGAATGCCAGTCCGGATCGCGGACGGATCTGCGCCTCATGACCAACGGGCAATTCAATAAATAATCCGGTAGGAATCAGTTTTCTTTCCAGAGACTCCAGACGGACGGTTTCGCTCAGATTCGCTCTCAGATCCATTCCGGCAGATTCCAGTGTCTGGTAGGGGGGAAGATCAAAAGGCGATTGGTTGATAATCTTTACGTTCAGTTCCATCTTCCGATCAGTTTGAAGCCATCAGTTTTTCAATTTCGTCGGCCTCCACAGGAATGGATGCCATCAGATCAATCGGATCGGATTCAGTTACCAGGAAGTTGTTTTCCAGGCGAATGCCGAGTCCTTCTTCCGGAATGTAAATTCCAGGTTCACAGGTAAAGACCATTCCTGGCTCGATCACTCTGTATTTCGAGCCCAGATCATGAACATCCAGACCCAGATGGTGGCTGGTGCCGTGCATGAAGTATTTTTTGTACAACGGTTTTTCAGGATCCTGAGCTGCAACGGCATCGGCTTTCAACAGGCCAAGTCCGATGAGTTCTTTTTCCATCATCAGCCCTACCTTCTTTTCATATTCCAGTAAAGTAATACCTGGTCTGAGCAACATGGAGGCTTCTCTCATAATCCGAAGAACCGCGTTGTATACATCTCTCTGACGACTGGTGAATTTACCGTTCACCGGAATGCAGCGGGTCATATCCGCATTGTAATTTCCGTATTCGGCTCCAACATCGATCAGGATGACATCACCATCCTTGCAAGGCTTGTCGTTATCTGTATAATGAAGTGAACAGGCATTGGCACCGGAAGCTACGATGGGTCCATACGCAAATCCTTTGGATCCTCTTTTTACAAAATGATAGATGAATTCGGCTTCGAGTTCATATTCCAGAATACCAGGCTTTGTTGCTTGGAGGACAGCGTCGAAACCAGCTTTCGTAATTTCGATGGCTTTTGAAATCTGGGCCACTTCTTCCTGCGATTTGCAGGCCCTCAGAATTTCCATAATGGGTGCCAGTCGTTCGAAATGATGCAATGGAAAACGGGCTTTCATTTCTTTGATCAGCCTGTCATTTTTTGACTCACTTTCTATAACCGCCCTTGGATGCTCGTTTGTAGTGAGGTACACATGTTCAGCCAGGTTCAGAATGGGTTGGAGAACTGACTGAAACTCTGAATTCCATCTCACTACTTTCACTCCTGAAGCCATCGACGCCTCATCCTTGCTTAATTTATATCCTTCCCAGATCCGGATGTGCTCGGAGGTTTCTTTTACAAACAGGATTTCCTTCCATTCAGGAACCGGTGAATCAGGAAACATAAGCAGAATGGTGTCTTCCTGATCGATACCCGACAAGTACAGTAAATCATTATTCTGATGAAATCCCATATGTCCGTCGGCGTTTGTCGGCTGGATATCATTGGATTGAATGATGACCACCGAGTTTGGCTTCAGGTGTTTACCTACATTTTTCCTGTTACGGGTATAGAAGCTGGCTGGAATGGATTGATATCGCATGTTTCGAAAGAATATGAAGGTGCAATTATTTCAATTTGATATGGTAATCAAAACGAAATCAGAAGAAAACTGAATGACCAGATTATTTTACGACTTCAACCCAACCCGAAACTTTTTCGAAAGTCCCGGCTCCGGGTACTTTCATTTCCGCTGAATAGAAGAAGGTTCCTTTTTCTTTCGAACCTGGATTCCAGTCGTTTTTGTAAAGATCTGCAGAATAAATTTTCTTTCCCCAACGATCAAATATGGCCAGATTCTTTACTTCCCGCCGGTCGAAGTTTAAGGTTGAATTCAATCCATCACCATTCGATGAAATCAGATTGTTGATCGGAAGAAGTGGATTTTCTTCTGGCTTTATCGGTAAGATCTGAGACCGGATGACTTTACAAAAGAGACCGTCAGTTGGTAACAAGGTTTGAATAACCGCCGATACCCGAATGCTGTCGCTTGTTGAGGAAGCAATAAGAAGAGTAGGGTTTTCAGAAAGGATGTTCCCATTTGTAACTGTCCACGTATTCACAATCCAGGAACTGATATTGCTCAGGATCGAATAACGGATTGAATCTCCGGCTCCCGGATCTGAAGGTGTTGATATTATTTCGGGATCAAAAGGAACAGTGTAGACCGAGTCTTTCACATAAGCACTCAGGCAACCCTCATTGTTGAGGGCACGTACCCTGAAATAGATCCATTGTTTGGTAGGAAAATAGGGAACATCAATGGTGAAAATATTGGAATCCGATCGTGAACTGGTGACACCGGAAGGAGGTGACAAGAGATTCCATTGGTATGAAACACCTGCCATGTTGGAGCCATAAAAATACGCAGGTGTGCCTTCGCAGACCGAATCTGCTCCAAAATGTTCACATACAAGAGGTTTGATGACGGCTTTGACTTCAAAGCGGTTGTCGAAACACGTATTTCCACCTGTGATACCAACCCAAAACGAACGATTTTGAGTGACCGGAAAAGTCAGTGTATCGGAGTTGCTTAAGATTGAACTGGTGGAAGTAGGAGTGAGGTACCAGTCGAAATTGGTTCCTGCCGGTAATTGGATGACCATTTTCGCTTCGCCCGGACCGCATAACGTATCGTTGATGATGGTCACTTCCGGTGCCGTTTGGGAATTGACTTTTACAAAATTGGTGGTATTGTAGGTCCGTCCTCTGGTGGGATGTTCAAATGCAACGGTGTTTTTGTAACGGAAAGGAAACACCCGGTAATAAAATGTGCCCGTTCCCGGATTTTCAGAAAAAGTAGTTGTTCCGGAACCAATGATCACCTTCACTACCTTTACCTGCTGAGGTCCGTTTCCGTATGTGCTGTTCAAAGCATATTCTTTGCCTTGTTGCGGCAGTCCGAAATCGCCGGTTGTGTTTCGCACAACAATGTATCCGGTCGTGTTGTCTGATGGAAACACATCGGTTGCCGCCTGCCAGGAAAAGGAAATGGTTCCATCCGGAGCTTTGGTGGGGCATACATTTTGCGATTCCATATCGGGAGCCCGAAGGTCGATGAGCCACTGGTCGTTGGCGCCTCCATTTCCAATGCCTTCAAATGGGGTGTCGGTGGTGTCGATAAATGCGTTGCTGGCACTGGTTTGCATTCCGGCGAAAAAGTCAGCATTGATGCCGGCTATCATTTTCAAGGAGGTTGGGGCCTCCATGCTGAAATTATAATACGTGTAGTTTCCGCATGGTCGGGTGGCAGTCCGAGCTGCATTTGTATTGGTCCAGTTGGTGCTGGTGGTAAAACAGTTGCCTCCTACGACACTACTTCCCGGATCGTCATCGTGTCCGATTCCATGGACCATTTTTCCTGATGGATCCACAATCTGCACAAAGTCACCCCCATCCGCAAGAAACAATGTAGTGGTGGAGCCTCCGCTGAAATAGATTGTATTGCGACAGCAGACCCGAATGAAACCATCGCTTTTATCGGTATCGGTGACGTCATCACATTCGGAATTGTTGGCGCCATGATCAATAATAATAACCGTACCCGCTCTCAGGTTGTTCCAAAGAGGATGATTCTCAAATTCTAGTTTGGGTTGCCAGCTCGATGTACCCGCATTGTTGTCTCCTAAAAACCAACCTCTCAGGTCGAGGTTGTCTTTTACAACAATCAATTCAGTCCATTCGTCACTCTGACTGGCTGCGTTGAAGTATTCGTTGACAACGATCTCCTGGCTGCAGGCAGTCCGGGTGAACAGGCATAAAAAGAGGACAGTTAATATCCGGATGGTGTGAGTAGTCTTTATCATGGAAAGGCAAATTTAGGGAATCAGGGATTCTTAAAATATCCTTTTGGTTAAGATTTGGAAAAGCCGGTTTCATTAAATTTGCAAATACAGGCTACGAAACTGCTTTTCATGCCTTCGGTACTCAAACAAATCGTGTTTGAGAAATGTCTTTTCCTCTGTGATTTCCCGTTATGAGAGGGAGTGAAATGCCAGTGCATTTCCTTCACAATCCAAAATAAAAGAAACGTAGCCCACTTCTTCGGTAATCAGCATTTTCGGAACCACCAGTTTGCCGCCAGCTTCCAGAGCTCTGTCCACAAAAACCTGTAAATCAGGATTGCAGTTGAGATACAGTCGGGGTCCAAATACAGACGGCTGGTAACCTTCGCCCTGAACAATCGAGCCAGATGGTCCGGAACCGGTCGGGAAAAAGCCCATGGTGTAGGCGCCCAAAGCAGAAATTGTGAGCTCTGTCTGGAAAACATATTCGTAAAATGCCTTGGCTCTGTAAAATTCCAGGACAGGGATTTCGAACCAATTCAGAAACGGAGTTGTCATTGATACAGTTTGTTCGGATTTATTGAGTTGGATGAATTGTAAGCAGGTTAGTCTTCCGGATACGGAACGAAAACAAAATTGGTGAATTCCGGATCCACCACAAACAGGCAGCAGAATTCTTCGGGATCTTTATACGTCGAAACAAATGTCTCATACCCTTCCGTACTCAGAATTTCCCTCGCCACAAATTCTTCTGCCATGGCGATGAAGTAGTTCCAATCCAGATTCTCGTTGAGCTTGTCGTACAACAAACCTCCGATGGGTTGCACCTGACGGCACATCACAAAAACCGGATAGTCGGATATTCGCCTGGATTTCATCTGATAACCCGCTTCCTTGAGCTGGTCGGCGATTTTTACAAAGTCAGATGTGATGGTACCCAGAAACTTACCATTCAGTTCGGGATCGTTGGCAGTTAAATCCATTGTGTTTGATGATTGGTTGATTCGTTCTCAATAAGCGGCAGCTGAAAAAGCTTCGGAAGGTTCAAACCAGATTCCGTCTTCGCGGATCAGTTCGATCAATTCATCCACTGCCTGACCAGCCGGTACGGATTTTTTCACCACATTCTGCCCACGGTACAAAGCAATTTTGTCTTTTCCAACCCCTACATAACCATAATCGGCATCGGCCATTTCACCGGGTCCGTTTACGATGCAGCCCATGATGCCAATTTTTACCCCTTTCAGGTGGTCGGTTCGTTTCCGGATCATGGCTGTTGTTTCCTGCAGATCGAAGAGAGTCCGTCCGCAACTTGGGCAGGAAATGTATTCGGTTTTCGACATTCTTGTCCGGGCAGCCTGCAGAATGCCAAAAGCAAGCTGATTCACAATTCGAATCTCACTTTGATCCTTTTCTACATTGTTGATTTTCTGCCAGTTGAGTATGAGGCCATCTCCCAGACCATCCACCAGTAGTCCACCAATATCAGTTGAGGCAAACAGCTGAAGATTCGATTCTTCTGATTCTTCGTACGACCTGAAAACAACCACCGGGAAGTGTATTTTTTCTTCCATCAGCACCACAAATCCTTTTCGCAGTGAAGCCATCGCATGCTCATTTTTTGTATGAAGGATCAGTACGAAATTCTTTAATTTCCTAATAATCTCAACTCTTGATGGACTCAGTTCTTCGGCTTTCATCCAAAGAAAATTGGCCTCCGGATGAAACTGGATGCCTTCTGATCTGACATCTTCCAATGTGTAAGCCGGAAAGCAATTCTGAACCGATTGTTGTGTACGCCAGGTCTGATATGAATAAATGACACGACTTCCGTTTGCCACCATAAATGGCACAACCCGGTCACCGGAATAAAGATAATCTGCTCCCTGATCATCCAGATGCCATTTGTCTGGCTCCGGAAGATAATGGTGGCCAATAGCTTTCAGTTGCTTTTTATCTGTAATCTCCAGTTGAGAAACGTCAGCAATTACCCGTGGCACATTTTTTCCACCGAAATTGAAAACTTCGGTTGTGTCCCTTC
>DAIOVD010000130.1:0-8585 GCA_036759185.1 Catalimonadaceae bacterium
GATTCTGAACCGGCGTGGCAGGGAAATGTTATCTGGATTCATTATTGCCATATTATAAAACATTGCGTAGGATTCTGGGTCAATGGCATTTCTAGTGTTGTTCTTACCATATGCAGAAACAAGGTATCCATCATCTTTGGCAGAACCTGTTCTTGTGTAGACACCCAAAATATTCTGAGCGTTAAAGAGGTTCTGAACATAGAAATAAATATTGATGGAATGTTTCCGTCCTGCACCTGCATCAATAGCAAACGATTTATCAATACGGATAGATGTACGGTTATTCCATGGTAAACGGGCACCGTTGATAGACCCCCTTACCTGAGTTTTACCACCCCACTGAGAACCATCCTGCGTGTAAGGAGTTCCTGAACCAGTGTAGAAGGTTGCATTCAAACCAACATTTTCAAGTGGATAAACCCCGAAAAGCAAAGGTCCTTGTTTTGAATTCAAACGATAGTCAAAATTCAATTTGACTGCATGACGCTGATCAAAGTTCAAAGGAGTGGTGTTCTTCAGATTCGGAGTGCTGGTATTGAGCAGAGCACCTGCGAAACTTGAAGCAGAACCTTCAGCAAATGAAAGTGTATAGGAAGCAGATGCTGTGAAGTTCTCTGATTTGCGAAGATCATATTCCAATGAAAGACCTTTGACCACACTGAAATCCTGGTTTCCACTTGTCTGATACCGAACCGGATAAGCATAGTTTACATTGATGACCTGAATCAGATCTTTGATTTCTGAATAGAAGGCGGAAAACTTAATTGCTGAACTGCTGCTGATCGCCTGCTGGAATCCAAGAGCATAGTCAATTTTCTTCTGCGGTTTCAGATTCGGGTTGTTGATAAACCCACCATTCAGAATGGCAAGGCTGTAATAATCAACCGGAGAAGCATAATTCTGTTGGATTCCTCCACCACCATCGACACCCAATGGTCTTTGTGTCAGCACATCATAGTGGGCAAAGAAGAGAGCAGTTTCATTCAATGGGAAGGAGAAGGAAATTCGCGGCATAAAGTTAATCTGTGGCTTGAAATCCCGGTACGCATCCAACGTAATTCCAGTTGAACGCTGAAGAGATTTCAGATAAGGCTCCTCAGAACGGTTCACCATATCAAAGAACGGATTCACTGTTCCGTTTCTTTCAAGAGAAGCCGGGTTGCTGGTTTCAAAACCATTGGCATCATACCATGTATCTCCATTTCTATATCCTACCACTCTGTACTCAGAATAGTTAGATCCATTGAAATTGGTTGCAGGTTGATCTACGTACACAGCCCAATCATTTCCAACTGAACTAGGCTGAGCGAGACCGGCACCTTTATAAAATTCCTGCGCTGTAGTCAAACGTGTGAGGGTGTACTTGTCTTTCAGAACCGGCATGTTGGCATCAAATGCATCGATACGAAGTCCCAAACTTAGAATCAGATCATTGATCACAAATTTGTCCTCAATAAAACCCGCATAGTAAATTGGTCTGAAAGCATCAACCGGACGATTCACTGTATCCTTGAAGAAATCATAGAAGGAAGTTTTGCTGGCCAACTTTCCATAAGGAGTGTATCCTTGCCAGGAAGCCAATGGTGAATTCCCGTTGTCCAGAATATCACTTACTCCAAAGTCATTGATGCTGAATGTATTGGGAGCATAACTATCCAAAAGAATGTTTTCATTATCTGGAATACCATTCTTTGCCCTGAAGTTTTTGTCAAAAATTGTTTGGCCAGGATATAGTCCATCTCGTTTTGAATAAGGATTCACAAAAGCAGTTGTGTATAATTTCACAAGTGTGTCCATGTCAGGATTGCTCGGATCATCATTCGCTATGAGGGATTTTTCCATTGTAGTTGTTGTCGAACCAGGGACAAACTGGGTATTCAACTGCTGTCGCGATCTGGAATAAAGTGAGCCAATGGTGCCATACCCGGAAACAATCCGTTGCTCAAATTCAAATCCAACTTTAATGTTGTGATTCTTGATTTCTGCACCTGCCTGCAAAGATACCCGATGTTGCTGGTCCATGGATTTACCGTATCCGGTTTGAGCTTTTCCAAGTGTAGGGTAAAAATATCCAAAGTCATTACCACTTCCCCCGTTAAGGAATCCTGTCAAACTCAACAACTGAACATCACTAACAATACTATTCTCTTCAAAAATCTGTTTGTTGATTGCAGCTAGGTCAGGGTTGAAGGATGAAGGAGCAAATGACAGGCCCTGAGGCTGATCCATCAATTGATATTTAGTTTCATCAGTTGATTTCACCCGAATTGGTGTAACAGTCACTACTCCATTTGGATCAACTGTTGTAGAGTTTAACGTAAACTCCGGTGCCTGCTCAGGATACATAAGGTCATCAGTTAATATATCAAATTTCCCTACATAGTTGATTTCATTCAAACGGTTATAAAAGCGGGGATCATATGATTCTGACTTCCGTCTGGAATAATCATATTGAACCTGGTAGAATACATTTTTCAGCAAAGATGCAGTATCATTAATTCCGGAATTATTAAATGTCTGACGGAACCTCAGGAATCCATTATAGTTCTGTTCAACCCTTTTTCCATTGTTTCCATAGTTGAATAAATTCTGATAGGAATTTGGATTGGGACTTCCATCCCCTCCATTGCTTTCGGATGGTCCAAGGCGAGTCGTCAAGTGGTTAAAGTTTCCACCCAGGGTAATCATAATGTTTTCCTGAGGCTGGAAATCAATACTGAGGTTACTCTGTATGGTCTGATCACCCATATTGGGTCTGGCTTTGACTTGCTCAAAGGCATCCTGCTTCAAAAAATTAGCCGAATTCGTATACGAATCTCCATTCCGTGTCAAAGGCTTTGCCCGAAGTGCTTCTAGCGTTGATGCTTTTGCTTTATAAATTGGAATAGCAGAAGGGGCGCCATCTGAATTGGATGTATACTGAACTGCTCCAAAGAAACCGAGAATGGTCCGGGTTGTCGTATCAGGTCCTTCAATGGTTGTCTGCGTTACCAGTGGGCCTGAGCCGTTCAAACCAACAAAATTATAGTTGTACTTATCAAAAAGTGAGGATGTCTCACCCTGAACTCCAACATTAAATTTCCTCGCTGCTGATTTGGTGGTAACCGAAATGATCCCGCCCAATGCATCACCGTATTGTGCAGGGATACCGCCGGTAATAAGAGAAAGTTCCTGGATGGATTCTGCGGGAGGAAGAGATGTTCCGAACTGACGGACACCGTTCACAAACACCGCATTATCACCGGTACGATTCCCTCTTACATTCAGCCCTTTGCCATAATCAGCAGAGGTTACGTTGCTGAAGGTGGCCACCATATCCTGTGGATTCCGGGTAGGGATTTTCGCGATCTGGTCGCTGTTCAGACGTTGCTTTTCTCCCCCGCTAATCCCAATGATGGGTTCTTTATATGCCTTTACTTCAACTTCTTTTGTTGTTGAAACAACAGACACTATGGCCGAATTAATCCGCTTAATATCTTCTGCACCAACATTGATTCCTGGCACAACGTGTTTCTTGTAACCGGCACTGGATACCTCCATTGTGTACACACCAGGACTCAAAGGGGAGCCGGAGAAAGCACCATTAATGTCGCAAATGGCCCCACCTTTCAATGCACCTCCGGAATAGAACTTCACGTTAGCAAAGGGAACGGGTTCTTTTGTGTCTACATCGGTAACAGTACCAATGATCTTACCAGTCTGCTGGGCAAAGGCAGAAAAACAGCCCGGTCCTGTGAGCGCAACCATCAGCAAAAGCGCTCTTAAAATGTTCTTGATCACCAACGAGTAACAGTTTTATCGTAAACTAAACTTTTTTTCCAAAAAACAAAACTAATCCCACGAATACCTTTCACCAAAAAATATTGTTCCGTCAACAGCTAAACCGACCGTATTTACTTTGTCAATTGGCTCAGCCGGTCTATTATTTTAATTGCCAGCACCCGTGAAATCTTTTCGTAAGATTCTAAAGACCAACCTGCTATATGAGGGGTCAGTAACACATCATCCCGGCCGAACAGTTGTTCGTATTTGGCCGGATTGTTGTTAATATTTTTTAATGGAGGTTCGTCTTCAAGCACATCAAGTGCCGCACCTGAAAGGGTCCCATCCAGTAAACATCCGAGAATCGAATCAACCTGCACGATCCCGCCACGTGAGGTATTGATAAGAAAGACACCTTTTCGAAAGGATTTCAGATATTCTGAATCAACCATACCTGCAGTCTCATCCGTGAGCGGGATGTGTAGGCTCAGAATATGGCTTTCCGATTTCAATGTGTCCAGATCGACCCGCACTGCAAAGTGATCAGGCCAGTTGTCCAGATACTTATCATATGCAATCACCTCACACCCGAAAGAGCTTAGTCGTCTGGATACGGCACGGCCCATGTTTCCATAGCCAACCAACCCGACGGTCTTTCCTTTCAACTCCACTCCCCGATACAATTCTCTGTTCCATTCGCCAGCCCGGACGGATCTGTCTGAACTGGCAATTTTGGAAAGCAGACCGAGAATGAGACCAATGGTGTGTTCACCAACTGCATCGGCATTGCCTTCTGCTGCATGGACCACATCAATTTCTCTAGCCCGGGCTTCATCCAGATCTATGTTGTCGAGGCCGGCTCCTGCCCTTCCGATGAGATACAAACCCGGCGCCTGGTCCAGAATCTCACGGGTCACCTGAAACTTGCTCCGGATAATCAGAATGTCAGCAGACGCCAACATCTGAAAATCCAGAGAAAGGGTAAAGTCAGGTTTGTAGATGACCTCAAGGCCAACCGATTCCAGCTTATGGATCAGGACAGGGTGAATATCATCTACTATAAGGCACTGCATATTCTACCAGACAAAGCAGGTTACAAAAAGGTTGTACAAAGGGCAAAAAAAGATGATAAAATTCAGATTATAATATCTGAGAGGCGTGTTCTGCGGTTTTTACTTTATCAATGATATTGGAGATCACCCCCTTTTCATCAATTACAAAGGTGGTTCGGACAATTCCCATGTACTTCCTGCCATACATTGATTTCTCTTTCCAAACATCATATGCATCAACCAACTGATGATCTGTGTCGGCAATGAGAGGAAAGTTCAAACTGTATTTGGTAATAAATTTCCTGTGGGACTTTTCGTCATCTACGCTGACTCCAACTACTTGATAACCTGCTGCATGCAATGCTGGCAGAGAATCCCTGAGATTGCAGGCCTGGGCTGTGCAGGCAGATGTATCATCTTTTGGGTAGAAGTATAATGCCAGTTTCTTCCCCTGAAAATCTGATAAAGAAATAGAGTTTCCGTTTTCGTCTTTTGCTGTAAATGAAGGGGCTTTATCGCCAATTTTCAATTCCATGGTATATTATTTTCGGTAGTAAATAAAGTTAGACCGGATTTTGTTTTGAGAGATTCGGCCTGGAAAATTCCCTCTTCCGTTTCAATCAGGATTCAAGCCAGTTCCGGATCATTTCTGTTCCATATTCGGTCATAATGGACTCGGGGTGGAACTGAACGCCCGTCAAATCAAAATTCCGGTGCCTTAAAGCCATAATCTGACCTAATCCGTCGGTTGCTGAGATTTCGAGTTCCTGTGGAAAATCATCATTTGAAACCACCCATGAATGATAGCGGCCAACCTGAATTCCAGACGGAACATCACGGAAGATTCCATCCTGGTTATCAATCTTCAATTGTGTAGAAACTCCATGGAATACATTTTTGAGATTCACCAACCTGCCTCCAAACGCTTCCCCTATGGCCTGATGCCCCAGACAAACGCCAAGAATGGAATGACTGGCTGCATACTCCTTTATTAATGACGGCATCTTTCCTGCTTCGGATGGTATACCAGGACCGGGCGAAAGGATGATTTTATCAAAAGGCAAAACATCACCGAGTTCAAACTGGTCGTTGCGCCACACAACCGGATCGTAACCCAATTGCCGCACGATGTACACCAGATTGTACGTGAACGAATCGTAGTTGTCTATAACCAGTACCTTTTTCATTTTGTATTAAAAGGAAGAAATCTCCGATGCTTTCTGAATAGCCGACCGAAGAGCCGACAATTTGTTGGCCACTTCTTTTAGTTCCAGTTCCGGATCGGATTTGGCCACCACACCAGCACCCGCCTGGAAAAACAACCGGTTGTCTTTCGAAAGAAAGGACCGGATCATAATGGCGTGATTGAAATCAAGATTGAAATCTACAAAACCAATGCAACCTGCATAAAAACCTCGTTCTGAAGGCTCAATCTCTTCAATCAATTGCATCGCTCTGAACTTCGGAGCACCAGACAACGTCCCGGCCGGAAACGTATCCGCTACCAACTGAAGTTTATCGGCACCGTCTGCCAGAACGCCGGTGACTTTTGACACCAGGTGAATCACATGGCTGTAAAACTGGACTTCCTTCAGACTTTCAACCTCCACTTTGGAAGAACTCCGGCTGAGGTCGTTCCTGGCCAGATCCACCAGCATTATGTGCTCTGCGTTTTCCTTTTCGTCCTTGAGCAAATCTTCTGCCAGTTGGGCATCGGCTTCATCATTACCTGTCCGGCGAAAGGTTCCGGCAATCGGGTAAATAGTGGCTTTGTCTTTCCGGATCACAATCTGGGCTTCCGGTGAAGAACCAAAAATGCGGAAGGAACCAAAATCAAAATAAAACAGATATGGCGAAGGATTGATGGAACGCAACATCCGGTAGACATTTAAATCATCTCCATGAAATCCCTGCGAAAATTTGCGTGACAACACAATCTGAAACACATCACCCCGAAAACAATGCTGTTGACCTTTTTTGACGGCCTCCAGGAACTGTTCGTCTGTTTGGTCGCCCCACTCCTCCCCTGTCGTCCGGAACGGATACTCCGGCATGTTCCGGTTACCAATCAGTGCTTCCAGTTCGGGTAGTCTCGACTTCTCTCCGTCCGTATCCGGAAACTGCTCAATGAAATACAGGTTTTCGTTGAAGTGATCAAACACCAGAACAAAGCGGAACACTTTATATAAAGCCGTCGGAATACCGGAAACCTGATTGGGCTTTCGGTTCAACTCAATATCCTCAAAATAAGAAAGGGCATCATAGCCCATAAATCCGAATGCACCCAGACTCATCACCGGAGGTGCCGGATTCGCAGGTTTCTGAAAGCGACCCAGAAATTTCTCCAGCGACTGAATCAGATCTTTCCGGTTTCGGGAAACAGTGAATGACTCCAGGCTTTCTCCAATACGGACGGACCCTATTTCATTCTCCACTTTGAACTCCGCCCATGGTTCCAGACACAAAAAGGAAAGTGCATTTTCCTTTCCATGGTAATCGGCACTTTCCAGCAGGAGAGTTTGTGGATAGCGGTCACGAAGTTTGAGGTACAAACCGACCGGCGTGTGCAGGTCGGCCAGTTTTTTCTCCCATATAAGGCGGAGTGGAATGGTTTGGGGTGAATCGTTCAATCTCGTATTTGCTTTCTGAAGGCAAATAAAAGCAAGAAAACGGGACACCGTCCGGAAATTACTCTACCGATCGGATCAGGTTATTGCTGTCGATGTTGGCAGCCGGAATTTTCTCCATGGCAGAGACAAATTTGGCGCAATCATCCGGCGACAGGTAACGGTATCCTTCAGGGCTCACTGTTATTTTCAATGGCAGTTTCTTTTTGGAAGCGATCAGTTTGATGAATGCCTGATTGGCGGCAGGTTCAGAAGGCGAAAACACATTCTCATCGTCCGGCAACATGAAGCTACCTTTTGACATCTGGTTTTTCTGTCCGTTTTCAAAGGGGAAGACCATGTACATTTTGTTGCCGGTAAGGTCGTTGCTTTCATAATAAAACGCATAAACATAGGCATCTTCCTTCATGTCTACTTTCAGTTGGTAACCTTTTCCTGTCTGCAGGCAGGTTTCCAGGGAAATCGGCTGATCGGTTTTTTCATCGACTATGTTAACACTTGCGAATTGTCCTTTGGAAGCCAGCCGAACCAGCCGGGCATACTGATCATCGATCACACCCACGTTGCCATCCATTTTTTTGAAGGCCTGCCTTTCGGTTTCGTCCTGGAATTCAAAGTCGGCATCGGCCAGGGTGATTTTGTTGGAGTAGTTGGCAAGTTTCGGATTGAGGGCATCTTTGATGAGTTCGACATTGCTCACCCGAACACCTTTGTAGTCACCGATGATTTCGTATTTGCCCGTGATGTAGTAATCGGGTCCCTGTCCCTGCGCCACATTTTTCCAGAACTCCGACTCTTCCGCCATGGTTGCTGGTGGGGTTACGTTTTTGGCCATCAGCTCGAACAGCTGTTTGTTTTCATCGTCGGGACTCACGATGTTGAGATTGAGTTTCCGGAGTTTTCGTTCCTGGGCCAGTCGTTTGAAACGGAAGGAAATCTCGGCTGATATTTTCATGCCAAGGGGAGTTTTGAAGGTATCGACTCCTGCCCTTTCGCAACGGAAAGGTAGAGCGTACAGTTTGCAACCCACCGGAACTTTTGCCTTGCTTACTTCCTTTTTAAAGGACCGACCGACCGACCAGGAAATCACGTCCATTACGGCCAGTGGCGGCAAGGAATCAGAATCGACCTGAGCAAGGATGTC
>DAIOVD010000130.1:8685-11936 GCA_036759185.1 Catalimonadaceae bacterium
CCGGAACCACCGAAACTCCGTGCCCGGCAGGCTTCGTCAAATTTATCGTTGCCCATCACGTCAAAGTTCAGCTTTGACATCTCGGCACGCAGGTGAAAGGCACAACGGTTCAATGCTTCATCGGTCTGAATCGGACGGCTCGAAACCAGGGTTGGCTTCACCAGAATGATTTTATAGCGCAATGCCTTATTGTATGACGGTGAGGCATTGGTTTGCTGGAAGTAGTTTTTACTGCAGGCAAAAAGGGTCAGGCACAAAAGGCCGCAAACGAGGATTCGGTTCAGCATAACTTATTTCTTTTTCGTTGTCTTTTTAACAGTGGTTTTCTTCGAAGGCACAACCGGCTTGGTCGAACCTGCCAGATTGGGCTTGTTAGTGACAGCTGGTCGGATGGCCTGGGTACGCTTTAATACATTGTCCAGATTTAGCGGTGCGTCCTCGTTGGTGGACTGCTGCTTCTCGATGGCCTCTTTTACTTTATTCAGATCCTGAAGCGGACGGACGGCATCTTGTTTGCTCGTCGGCGTAAGGCAAATGAAACGCCCAAACTGAAACGACACATCCATTTTCAAAGGTTGAAGCGCTTCCGTTTCATCCGAATAATCCATGAGCAGATCTGTCATTTGATCCGACCGCTTTTTATAGGCCAGATTATAGAGGAAATACCCGTTGTTAAGATTTGGCTCAAATGTTCCCCCAAAATCAGCATTGCTGGTGAGCTTGTTTTTGAACTGGCGCATATCCCTCGAAGTAAGCGGAGGAGCCGTGGTGTTGTAAATCCGGACACGATACGGTGCCCCTTCGTTGATCCAGGAACCCATGCTTTCATTGAAAAGGTACAGTACACGGACCATTCCTTTCTCCACTGCATTCTTCACGGCTTCTCTTTGGGCGGCATTGGCATCTGGTAACATAATGTATCCCGATTCAAGTGGTGTAGTTCCCAACAATTCTCCGGTACAGTTGTCAAACACCTTCACATCGAAAAACACTTTCGTCTGGCCTGGAATCTGCCCGTTACCCGGACGGAAATCCACATTGATCTTGTCGATTTCAAACAACATCTGCGCATCCGCCAGCATACCCAGCTTCTGCTCATAATTAAGGTCGGAGTCGTCTTTATCAAGGATCGACTTGGTGGCTTTCAGAATCTGGAAATATCGCTTGGACTCAAGAACCCGGTATTTTTTCTGCAACAGGTATTCATTCACACGATCCACGGCGAAGCGGTAAATATCGGGCAGTTCGCCATTGGCGGCCAGGTCCGGGTTCACGATGGTAAGGAAACGAATCCCGCCCACCATTTGCGAAAGGGTCCGCACATTGGCTTCGTATGTGTCTTTATTAACAGTCGCCTGCAGCTCAAGTTCGTACATTCCATCCACCATTCCTTCTTTGAGGATGGTTTCGTTGGTTACGATGCCTTGTGTTTGTGTGGTAACGGCATCGCGGATTGCCACCATATCCTGCATCTGGGTTTCCGCACTCAGACGGGTTCCGATACCGGAAGCAATGGCATTGCGGCGGGCATCATTCAGCGCTTCGGTGCGATTGGTCCCTTGTCCCTTTACCGTTACGGTTGCCTGTTGTGCCCATGCTCCAAATACCACGGAAACAGAAAGAAGCACGGAGTAAAATATCTTTTTCATCAGAAGGCTCTTTGAAGATGGTTATATAGGTAGAATCAGTTTTTTCACCAGACCCCAGATCAGTAAACCGGCTTTTTTCCACTTCTCAACCCTGGCTTTTGACTTGTCATTCAGAACCAGATTTCCCAGCTGATCCTGTGCCACTTCCAATAATTCAATACCCTTCTTGCCTTTCATCGCCTCCAATGCACCGGACCCTTGTTTTACAATGGACAATGCCTTGCCTTTGGTCGGATCAAAGCTTTGGGCCATATCCCAGATTATTTTGTTCTGTGAATCAGTCAGGGTTGGGAAAAGGCGAGGGTTGTAAGTACCGCTGACACTCAGCATCACTTGTTTCGGTATTGAATCCTGGGCAACCGGGGCATTCGGATCAGCGGGAACCGGAGCAGGAGCTGGTGCAGGGGTGGTATCAACCGCTTCTGCCAGACCGTCTGCATATAAAGGAATGCGTAACCGAACGGTGGCGACTCCGTCCTCGTAGGTGGTTTTGCCTATTTTCACAGCACCTTTCAGGACACCGCTGACTTTGGTTTTGACTTCATCGCTTTCTACGACGAGGTCCTTTACTGTGGTTTGTCCTTCCACAAGAACGCCATTGACAATTTCGAGGAGATTCCGTTGGGCATCCACGATGGCACCCCGCTGGGCCATCAGTTTCGCCTGATTTCTCAGTTTGAAACGGCTGCTGTCCATCACGGAAGAACCTTCTGCTTCAATGTACTGATCGGTCCAGTTGATTTTTCCATGTTCCATTTCCTGAACGAAATCGGATCCTTTTGGCATAGCCGGACGTTGTGCCCCGGTTTTTACAGCGGCAGGCCGGGTGGACTTCTTTGTTCCCGGCTTCAACGATTGAGCCTGGATATTGAACGAAACAGCGAGTGCGAAAAGGAATACGAACGAAATAACAGTTTTCATAAACATTGACTATGAGGTAGAAGCGGGATTTTATCTCTGAGCCATCCGGCCCAAAACCCGATGCAAGTATAAGTTCCTTTTTGGATGTACGTTACGGATGGGGAAAGGATTGAGGGGATTTAACAAAAATTAAAGAACGAAACGAGGGGAACTTTAGGCTACGATGAGTGGTTCGTGGTGAGTGATTCGTGGTGTGGTTAAGAATGAAGGGTTAAGAGTTAAGAGTTAAGAGTTAAGAATGATGAGTTCTATTTCTTTGGCGACTTACGATGGCTGTTAAAGGTAGTAAGGAATCCAACAGAACCTGAGTGCCGTAGGTACGAAATTGTGGATAGTAGCTGGCGATGAGTCGCTGGTATTTTAATAGCTATTTACTATTTGTCAACTACTAGCTACCAACTACTAGCTACCAACTACTAGCTACCAACTACTTACTGCCATGGTCGACCACAACAAATCCCGATTAAAACGCAGCCAGATCGCTGCCCATCCCGTCGGTACGGAACGTCAGACGGGTGGGATGCCAAAGAGGTAGTTTAAAGTTCAAAGGAAAGTTCACTGGTGCCCTTCGATACCAGCCTGGTTTTCTGGCCTCAGCAGTACTTGTCCCGATTTATCGGGAGCCTGGTTCCATTTTCGCCGGAATGCAAAATTGACTTTTTGTCAACCATTTCCAGGATG
>DAIOVD010000131.1:0-11781 GCA_036759185.1 Catalimonadaceae bacterium
TGCAAAATGCCACCAAAACCGGAATGAACCGGAAAATGTTTCCTTTGCAAAACCATCCGGTTCCGGTTTTCTACACTGCCCATGATAAAGAAATCTGTTTTCATCCAGACTCAGTTCCTCATTCTTTCCTTTTGGGTGATGTTTTCAGGCAGGTCTGGTTTTGCCCAGACTCCCGATTACGACAGTACTTTTCAGGCCTTGTTCCGCCAGCCGGATGATTCGGTGAGGGCAGAAAAGCTGTTTTACTACTTCGACGATATGTATCAGTACGAAGGCAGAGAAACAGCGGTGGCTTTTCTGCCCATGGCCCGCAAAATGCTGGATGAGGCCACACGGAATCACCATACCTTCGGAATCGCCAAAGCCAACCAGGCACTGGCTTATCTTCACAAAAACAACTACGAATTTGCCAAAGCCCTTCAGTTCGGTGAAAAGGCGGAAGCAGAATGGGTCAGGCGGAAATACTACAAAGGCATTGCCGAAATCAAATTCCTCAAAGCAACTCTGCTGGTGAGCAACGGGCGGATGAAAGAAATGGCGCAATTGGGAGAGGAGGCCATGCAGATTTGCCGGGAACACAAGCTTTCATCCCTCTTCATCGAAGTGGCCGGATTTGTTTGTGTGCAGTATTCCAGGCTGGAGCAGTACGACAAAGCCATCCGTCTGGGACAGGAAATTCTGAAAACCCCGGGCCTCAAACTGAGAAGGCGGTCGGCCATCCTCGCAGATCTGGGAATATCGCTCAAAAGAGCAGGCCGGTTCAAAGAAGCCTGGATGATGCAGGATTCGGCCCTGGCAATTGCCCGCTCATTGCATACACCGGTGGGCCCCATTCTGGGGAATATGTCAGAACTCGCGTATACCGAAAAGAAAACAGATCTCAGCATCCGGCTGGCCGAACAGGCAGAGGCAGAGTTCGAAAAGGAAGGTGTCCTCGAGTTTCAGTACTACAATTACCGGTTCCTTGCCCAGGTGCACACAGAGAAGAAAAATTTTGAGAAAGCACTGCACTATGCCCAGCTGGCTTCAAAATGGAACGATTCCCTCAATAAGCTTGAAAGGCAAAGTGAATTCAAGGAACTGGAGAAAAAGTATGAAAGTCAGCTCAAATCCAGAACCATCGAGGAACAGAAACACAGAATCGCAGAAGACGACCGGCAGAAACAATATCTGTTGCTGGGAATAGCCGGTTTGGTGGTGATTTCAGTTCTGGGTGCCTTCCTTTTTTACGTCAACCGCAAACGAAAGGAAGGTATCCTCAACCAATCCATCGCCGAAAGTGAAATGAAGGCGCTCCGTGCCCAGATGAATCCGCATTTTATCTTCAACTCACTCAATGCCATCCAGCAAATGGTGAACAACCATGAATACGACAACGCCTCCCGTTACCTCGATACCTACAGCAAAGTGACCAGGCAGATTCTGGAAAACTCCGAAAAAAAATGGATCACTGTCCGTGATGAAGTACGGTTTCTGGAACTCTACCTTCAGATCGAAAGTCTGCGGTTCGACGGAGCATTTGAATACCTCATTGAAACAGGTGAAGATGTGATGCCCAATTCGCACAAGATTCCGGCCATGGTCGTGCAGCCCATTGTGGAAAATGCCATCAAACATGGTTTGCTCAACAAAGTTGGAGACCGCCGTCTCCGGATTTATTTTTCGGCCGATGAAGATTCGGATCTGCTCGAAATTACGGTGGAAGACAATGGCATCGGAAGAGAAGCGGCCGCTGCCTTTACACGACCGGCCGATCACCACTCCATGTCACTGACCATTACCCAAAACCGGCTGCAACTCGTTGGCCGGAAGGGAAGTGGACAGATGGAAATCACCGATCTTCGTCATCCCGACGGTACCCCGGCCGGCACCCGTGTGCGAATCCTGATTACCCAGCCTGTGTAGGCATTCCATCGCCACTTGCCGTATTTCACATTCTGCGTACCGTCCTTTTATTTCGTAAAAACAAATCCGGAACATTCGGGCGGCAATTCCCACTTTCCGCTGTAGTCCTCGCCACTCCTTCGTCGTGTCTGCGGGCTGCCGCTTCAATTGGGGCCGCAACCTTTCGAAAGGTTCACTGCATAAATACTTTCCGCCGTTTGCATGCTGAAACCTGCCAGTCACGAAATGCCGGTTCAACGGACCTGCTTTCTTCCCAACATCGTGCTTTGATCTGAAAGACCATGCACATACTCATAGCTGACGACGAACCCCGTTCTGCCTTGTTTCTCCGGAAACTGGTGGCGACGATTCTGCCCGAAAACCAGCCGGCAAACATTCTGCATTCCTACCGGGAACTACTTCCTGCTTTGCAGCAACAGCCTCCGGACCTGCTTTTTCTGGATGTTGTACTTCATGGACGATCGGCATTCGATCTGCTCGACAAAATTCCGGAGCGCCCATTTCCCGTCGTCATCACCTCTGCGTCCAGCGAGTATGCCTACAAAGCATTTGAATACGGTGTGAGCGGATATCTGCTCAAACCCATCAACGCGGAAGAACTGTTCCGGATCTTCAAACGCCAGAATCTACTCCATCCGCAAACTATCTGATTCCCGCCGGAAACCGTTCAGCGACCACCGTTCCCTCAGTCGTCTCATAGCCGGAAGAGCTTTTCCGTAGCCTTGTTTATCATTTCAGGCTTCATCTCTTCAAGACATGAGAAATTATTATCCAACTCCCGTCCGGTTGCATTCCGATCCCGGACTCTTTCGATTCCATCCATTCCGGATCCCAATGAAAGAAAACCAATCAAGAAATTCCGGTGCCAATCACCGGATTGCCATGCGAACAGGATTTGCCTACGCGGTTTTTCTCCTGCTTTCGCTTTTGTTGTTCCTTTTGCTCAGTTCCGCAGGATTTGCTCAAACCCAGGTGGTTTTTGATACGCCCGGAAATTTCACATGGACACCTCCTCCCGGAGCCACTTCGTTTACCATCCAGGCCTGGGGCGGCGGCGCCGCTGGTGGTACATCCGGTGGTGGCGGTGGCAGTTATGCCCGCAGTGTTGTTTTGGATGCAGCCAACTATCAATCCGGATTCACCGTTCACGTTGGCAAAGGTGGAGGCGGCAACCTCTTTAGCAATGTTACTCTCATGAATGGTGAAACAAGCTGGGCCATCGATTCTTCCCTTTTTAAAGCAAGGGGCGGATTGCGGGAGACCCTGGTTCAATCCTTAGGTGGAGGTAGTCTGGTGGCGACCGAATTTTTAGGAGGAGTTGGCGGACGAACCTGTGATATTGTACTTGGTAAAGGTGGAGGAGGAGGTTCCGCTTTTCCTGACTCGGCGGGACGTGCCGGAAAAGCGGGGAATTGTCCCTTTTTTTCACTGCCCACCAACGGCTCCGGTGGAGCAGGTTTTGGCAATGGCGGTAACCCTAACAGTTCCGGAAATGTACCCGGTGGCGGAAGTGGCGGAGGTGCTCTCATCAGTTCATTTCCAGGAGCGGCCGGAAGGGTGATCATTACTTATACCTGCACCGGACCTGGCTCCATCGGAAATGCCCATACGGTAACCAGTCCAAAAGAAATCCAGCCCGACTATGTAACCAGCACCAGCGGATTAAGTGGTTATGGACTCCAGTACACCTGGGAAAAAAGTACCGACAATTCCACCTGGTCTCCCATGGATTCCACAGGTCTTCAATTGCAGATTCCCGGTCTCACAACCCATACCTACTTCAGACGGATCAGTAATACCTGCAACAACAGCAACACAACAAACTCTGTCTTAATCCGGTATCAACCCAGAAACGGAACGCTCCGTGGATATGTAAAAAGTAAAAACAGCCAGACCGGAGTTGCCGGAATCCGGATCACCGCTCATAAAAAAACCTCACTTCCCGGCAGTCCTGCTTCCTATCTCTATTCAACCACAACCAATTCGGTTGGTTTCTTTGACATTCCGGTGTACTACGGCGACATTGTGGAAACCGGAGTAGATGGAGCCTTAAGCACAACCTTTGTTCTGAGAGCATCCAAAGCGAACCATTCTTTCACCAACGATTCTCTCGAAAGCACACTGACCAATCTTGTTCCGATTATAACCGATCTGCTTTTCATCGATACAACTGTGCTTAGTATAACAGGAAAAGTGTACCAGGAATGCGTGGGTTGCCAGAACAACAGCAATACGGGTACTGAGACGATCGAGGCACCACTCGACAGCGTGAATATGTCGAAAGGAAACAGCTTTTTCATGAAAACGGGCTTCATCGCCAATCCTGCTCCGGGCGATTATGGCCGGTATGCAACGACAGTTCAGGATCCCGGCACCTATCAGATTTCGGCCAGTTACAAAAATCACAGTTTTGTTCCGGCTAGCCACTCGGTTGTGGTGACAGATAATATGGCCAATGTCGATTTCAAAGACACCACCACCCGGACCATTTCCGGCTTTCTTCTGGCAGGTTGCAATGATTACATCGGTACGGCTGTGCTGGAATTTCAGGATGTACTTCCAAATGGAACCAACGGGACGCCCCGACTGTCTGTT
This sequence comes from Catalimonadaceae bacterium, assembly GCA_036759185.1. Taxonomy (GTDB): domain Bacteria; phylum Bacteroidota; class Bacteroidia; order Cytophagales; family Flexibacteraceae; genus CAMDMI01. The sequence continues at coordinate 4,501 of DAIOVD010000131.1, forward strand.
TTCCGGAAACGGGTGACCACCAATCCTGGTTCCGGCTACTACAGTGTTCGTCTGCCAGCCCGGAAGTATAAAGTACGGGTCATCAGTTTTGATTCTGATCCAAATGAAACAGAACCTGTAAACTCAGCCGATCTCATCGCGTTCCTCAGCGATAATGCCGATGGCACGAATCTCCCTTCTGCCCTTCCGTACGATTCTTTGGTGCGGGATATAACTTCTTCCAATGCCATTCTCAATCTCACCTATCAGCGGCCTCCAACCATCCAGGTATCGGGGCTAGATTCACTGGATTGCGAAGGAACAAAACTGCCATTTGCCACAATTGCCCAGAGTGCGAAACGAGGAATCCGATTCAACGTCTGGCAGGGATCCGCATCCAAAAACTGCCCCGTCAGTCAGGACTCCGTTCATCTCTACACCAATATTCCCGTCGACGATCTCAACATCAGCCGGGCGTACAAAGTGGTCAATGGTATTGTCAATGATACCCTGAAGGGAGGAATTCCGAATATTTTGCAACCATTCTACAAAACTTTTAATGCCCAGTACACGGACGGTTTCGGGCGGATCGCACCTGCAGCCAACCGCAATGTGGTGGTGACCGGTGTAAAAACCGATGCCGGAAGTTTTTCAACTGTGTCGCCTCAGATTCCGATGGTGGTATTGCATGATCCTCCGGGAGACGGAAGTTTCAGCTTCTGGTCTGTGAACAAGAAAAGCGAACGGGCTATGCGGTGGAGTGTAGCCGATAATACATCAACGGAGGAATGGGTGAATGCCAAAATTGGAACCCAGTTTGATGCCGGATTTGGTGTAACCACCGAAACGGAAATCTGGGGATCGATCAATGCCTCACTGAATGTGAGCTCCCGCACCAACAATGCCGATGAAAGCATCATTTCCACCACCACAACGCAAACAATCAGCACTTCGTCTGATCCGGATGTGACAGGCGATGGAGGCGATGTATTTGTTGGAGCAGCGGTGAACCTGTTGTACTCCATAGCGAATGAAGTGGCGATTACCAATTGCGAAGCCGGTAAAACCAAAAAGCTCATCATCGCTCAGGATGGATTTGCTACGGAATATGTGTATACGGACGATGCCATCCGAAACAATGTGATCCCGACCTTGCAAAGCTTTGCATCGAACCCGGGCAATACCCCGGCACAGACTGCCAATTATGAAAACCAGATTTCTGTTTGGCAACAGGTATTGGCCAACAATGAATTCAACAAAGCCAGGGCAGCCTTCGATAAAAACATCTCATTTTTCGGAAGTGCTGGTCCGATCAGTCAAAGCACCACAACGTCCTCCACGCATACTTCGACATTGGAATTTGATGTGGAGATTGATGCCGGAATTGCAGCCGAGCTGGGTTTTGAAATCGCGGGTTCCGGAGTGAGCGGTGGCGTAAACGTGCACATGAAAACCGAAACCGGTAAAAGCACAACGCTTACAAACACAATCGAAACAACAACGGGATACACACTCGATGACGACGATGCCCTCGACAATTTCACTGTGAATGTGAAGAAAGATCCGGTCTACAATACACCTGTTTTTCAGACGGTGGCCGGACAAACCAGTTGCCCGCCAGAAGCATCCACTCTGGCAAGAGATGCCATGCAGCTCATTGTTCCCATTCCGGTTGTCACAGGTGTGGCACCAGACGGAGAGGCCCAGTTTACACTTACTCTGGGAAATCTGAGTGTGGATGCCGGTGCAAAAACCTACAACCTGAGTTTTGACCAGTCGAGCAATCCCTTTGGAGCCACGATCACGATCGGAGGAAGTGTGGTGGGAAGTACTCCGGTACCGTACATTATTGGACCAGGGGCAAGTGTGAATGTGACGGTTAAGGTCAAACGCAACACATCCGGAAATGTATTTTCGTATGAAGGATTGAAATTCACTCTATCCGATGCCTGCACAGGTGACATCAGCAAGACCGCCTCTCTTTCGGCTTTGTTCAACAGTCCATGCAGCGGCATTTCTCTGGTCACACCGGAAGACAACTTCGTGTGCAAATCAACCGACAATCAGATTATTCCTGTCTTGTTCAACGGATACAACGTGGCCAATCTGACATCTGTATCACTTGAATTTTCCCAGGTCGGAACCAGCAGCTGGACCACCGGATTTTTTAAGAATGCGGCACAGATCAACAACTCTGTCAATGGAACTTCGGTGGACTGGAATGTGGCCGGGATTCCGGACGGTATCTACAACCTTCGCCTCAAACTGGTTTGTGCCAGCGGTGTTGTGTACACCAAAAGGGTAACAGGAATCATTGACCGTACTGCTCCTGCTTTACTTGGAAATCCTCAGCCTACCGATGATCATTTTACAGCCGGAGACGAGATTTCGTTCAGCTTTGATGAAGACATCAATACACAGATTCTAAATGCAGGAAAAGTAACCATGACCCGGATGTCCAATGGAAACCAGATTCCGGTTACCGTCACCGGTTATCAGAATAAACTGGTGATTGTTCCGCAAACCAATCTTCTGGCTTTTGGTGGAGAGCGGATCCGCGTTGTGGTGAAAGATGTGGAAGATAATAACCACAACATGAAACCGACAACCGACACCACCTGGTTTTCGATTGGGAATTTTGTAGCCGCCACCGGAGCAAAAGCCCTCCAGATATCTCTTTCTCCCTCTTCTTTAAATGAAAGTGATGCCGGAACCATGAACGCAACTTTTTCTCTGGGTTCAGCAGCTCAAAATGATGTAACGGTCAACTTCGGAATCGGAGGCACTGCATCTTTCACGGGTGACTATTCCGTTACGTTTGGAACCTCCCATGCACTGAACAAGTTCAATGGTGCACAGGGAACAATCGTGATTCTGAACGGCCAGACTTCCACTGTTCTGCGGCTTGATCCACAGACCGATGCCTTAGCCGAAGGAAACGAAACCATCATTGTCACTCTTTCGGAAGGAGGAGATTATGCCCTGGGCGCCAACTATTCGGTGGTGGCCACCATTCTGGGAACATCCGATCTGTCGTCTCCTCTTGTAGTGAGCAATGGCCCGACTGGTTTGTGTCCGGGTTCCAGTCTTACCCTGACAGCCAACCGGACGGATTCCAATCCTTCTTCGGCGGTTACCTATCTCTGGTCAAACGGAGCCACAACCCAGTCGATACCGGTAAACACACCCGGCACGTATTCCTGCACAATTACAGTAAACGACAACGGAAATCTCCTGTCTGGTTCCAGCCTTCCTTTTGTGGTGAATGCCAATCCTGCACCAGTGGTAAACGCAGGTGCAGATCTGGCCATGACGCAGGGTTCAGGCAATAAATACCTGGGTGGCGCCTCTCCTACTGGCGGAACCTGGTCGGGAACCGGAATTTCCGGCAGTTATTTCAACACGCTTCAGCCAGGCGGAACCTATTCGCTTCGCTACTGCGTGACCAATGCCTCTGGTTGTTCGGCTTGCGATAGTCTCGTTTTAACGGTGAATCCATCTCCCAGCAAAGCGGATATGCCTCAGTTTTCTTCCGGAACCGGAACCTATTACAGCACTCAAACCATTTCCCTCTCAAGCAAAACACCGGGTGCATCCATCTACTACACTTTATCCGGAAACAATCCTGTGATCGGAGCGGGCTACACAAGGCTGTACACCACCCCAATCCTGATCAATAAATCGGCAACCATCAAAGCTATGGCGGTGAAGTCTGGTTTGCAGAATTCTTTTGTGAATACATCCGTCATCTCCATCGTGGCCGCCGCTGATCCGGTGATCACGCCTGCAAACGGAGGAGTGTATCAGGGAATCCAGACCGTCACCATCACGTCGGCTACTCCGGGTGCCGTCATTTACTACACCACCAACGGCAACCAGCCTTTGTTTACCACGCCGAATTCGTTCACCAAATTGTACACCGGTCCGTTTACCATCGACCGTACCCGTACCATCTGGGCGTTGGCTACCAAAGCAGGTATGCAGAACAGTGGAAATGTGCGATCCTATATTTCGATCCCACCTGTATTTTTCAGTCCGTTGCCAGGCACTTACACGTCGGCTCAACTGGTAACGCTCACCAACATTACGGCTGGTGCCGTGATCTACTACACCATCGACGGAACGGAACCCGTGATCGGGGCGGCCAATACATTTCTGTACACAAGTCCGGTGAATGTCACCCAGAACCGAACCCTTCGTGCGATGTCCGTTTTCAACAGTGTGAAAGACGGAAACACCGCTGTGGGTGCTTACACCATCAACATTCCGACGGCAGCCAATCCGGCATTTTCTCCAGGAGCCGGAGCCTGCACCAGTCCTTGTTCCATTGTGATGACGTCGCCGACGGACGGTGCCAGTATTTACTACACAACGTCCGGCAATACGCCAACCATTGGAGCAGGATTTACCAAACTCTACACCGGTCCTGTATCGATTACAACCGGTACCACGTTCAAAGCGATGGCCGTGAAAAGCGGGCTGGTGAACAGTGGAGTGGTGACTGCCGTCTACACAATGGCTGCCGGAGGTGTCGCCAGAAAATCAGTGGATGAATCGATGATACCGTCTGAACTGACGCTGTTCCCCAATCCGACAAGTGGATCCTTTTCTATTCGTGGATTGCTGAAAGATAAACCGGCGATGATCCGGATCTGGAACGCAGCCGGAAAGATGGTTCTTTCAACAGAAATCCAATCTTCAGATCAGCTCACCCTGGATGCCGATTATCCATCTGGTTTGTATCTGGTGGATGTGATTCAGGAAGGAACCCGCAAGACTCTCCGTCTGGTGAAACACTAGAAACGGGGAATCATTTTTCAACCCGAGAACCTGCCGGTGGGAAACCCTGGCAGGTTTCTTTTTTCTGTTGATCCGATCCTGACTGAAATTTATTTCATTTGAAAATCAATCCATGGGCCGTTTCCTTCTCAGGAAATCATTCCGAATTAGTAAATACCTCCATTCCAATTGCCAATATGATCCGAACGATTCTGGTGGACGACGAAAGCAAAGGCCGGCTGTATCTCCGGCAGCTTTGCGAGAAAAATCTGCCACAGATCAAAATTGTGGGTGAAGCAGGAAATGCAGCGGAGGCCCTCTCCCTCATTGAGATGGAAAAGCCGGATCTCGTGTTTCTGGACATCGAAATGCCGGCTATGACCGGAATGGAAATGCTTCGTCAGTTTCAGGAAATACCCTTTGAAGTGGTGTTTGTCACAGCCTTCAACCGATATGCGGCCGAAGCCTTCCGTCTGGGTGCGGTGGATTACCTGCTGAAGCCACTAAGCTTGTCCGACCTTCAGCAGGCCGTAGAACGGGCTACGAAAAACCTGGCGATGAAAAACAATTCCCGTCAGCTGGTGCAGGTGCTGAGCAAAAATTACGGCCAGCCCTTTACGAAGATCACCATTCCGACACTCAATGGTTTTGAGTTTATTGACTTTAAGGACATTGTCTACCTGCAAAGTGAAAGCAACTACACTTCGATCCGTCTGCTGGGAGGAAAAATGGTGATGGCCACCCGGACGCTGGGTGATTTTGAAGAAATGCTGGAACCCTACCGCTTTTTCCGGGTGCACAAATCCTATCTGATCAACATGGCACACATCCGGAAATATGTGAAAGGCGAGGGAGGAACCGTCACCATGGAAGACGGTACGGAGATCGATGTTTCCAGGCGGCGCAAAGAAGAATTTCTGGCGAGTCTGAAGTTGTAAAGTGAGTGATGAATTATGCTTACAGTGGCACCAATAGCGCCAAGTGATAAATTATGAATGAAATGCAAGGCTAGCACTTCCTTTGAAACACACATAATTGAGTTGTCCGGGTCAAATCACAGTTGGGAATTATTTTGTTTGTTTACCTTCCGGACGGAGTCCCATTCCAGCCGGAATCTTTCAAAAAAATGGTAAAACGCAACCTCCCTTTTTGCATTCTGGTTTTGATGGATTCTGAATTTCAAGGAATGAGAAGAGTCTTCAAACCTATGGTTATTTCGTTTTATCCAACCAACAATTGATGACATCTCAGCCTTCATTTTTCTTCCTTACTTATATTATTATACCATCGGGAATATGAATTCAAAACTCCGTTCAATCCTTTTCACATTCATCCTGTTTTGCTTTGAGTTGAATGCCCAGACACCCAACTACGACAGCACATTTACGGCTTTGTTTAAAGCGGAAGATGATTCAGCCAGAGCTGAAAAACTCTTCTTTCTGTTTGATGATATGTATTTATATGAGTCTGAAGCCACGGCTGAGAAGTATTTGCCAACCGCTCAAAAGATGCTTGATCAGGCCAGGAAAAATCAACATGCTTTTGGAATCGCGAAGGCCAATCACGCATTGGCTTATTTATACAAAAGAATCAGGCAATACGATAAAGCTTTTACATACAGTGCTTTAGCAGAGGCGGAATGGAGGAGAACCCAAAACCACAAAGGTCTGGCAGAATTGATGTTCCTTAAAGCAGGAATGATGGTTGGAAACAAAGACAAAAAGGAAATTATTGCACTCTGTGACGAAGCAATCACCATTTGTAAAAAATATGGGTACAACAAATTGTTCGTAGACATTGCTGGATTTTTGGCCACGCAACATTCCAGGCTGGGACACTTTGACGAAGCCATTGCCCTGGGCTATGACATTTTAAAAACCCCAGGTATAAAGAAGACGCGTAAGGCATTTACGTATAATGATATAGGGGTAAGTTTAAAATTAGCCGGCCGCTTAAAAGAGGCCCGGATCGCATATGATTCTTCTTTGAAAATCACCAAAGAAATCAATGCACCGATTGGAGCAAGTCTGGGAAATTGTGCTGGTCTGGAATTTGCAGCCAACAATTTGGATCTGGCATTAAAACTTGCCCAACAAGCTGAAAAAGAGCTAAAAACTGAAGGTGTCCCGGAATTTAGTTACGGCAATTATCAGCTACTTTCTGATATATATTCTAAGAAGAAAGATTTTGAAAAGGCATTAAAATATTCAAAACTGGCTTTTAAATTAAACGACACATTAAATACTCTCGAGAGGCAAAGTGAATATATGGCGCTGGAAAAAAAGTTCCAGGCCGGACAAAAAGATAAAACCATCGCAGAGCAAAAGGCTGAATTGGCTGAAAAGGAAAAAAAGCAGCTGTTTTTATGGTTTTCCATTGCCGGAATATTGTTGGTTGCCATGCTCACAGGTTTCCTGTTTTACACCAACCGTAAACGGAAGGAACTGAAGCTCAATCAGAACATCGCCGAAAGTGAAATGAAGGCTCTTCGTGCCCAGATGAATCCGCATTTTATGTTCAACT
>DAIOVD010000132.1:0-11747 GCA_036759185.1 Catalimonadaceae bacterium
GAAGAAGAAAAACTAAAGCTCATCAAACTCAATCCCCCTCCTGCCAATAGTTAGTTTCAGAGCTGGAATTGCTCTTAAGGAAAAAGCAAATAATCCGAAAACAATTTTAGGAAATCGATGGTTAGACTCTGAAATTTCCATCAACCATTTATTTTTACAACTTTCACCAGGAACTATGAAAAAACTACTTCTGCTCAGTCTCCTTACCGGAATGTCATTTTTCGGAGCGAAAGCTCAGTCGCCAACTGTGTATTGCACATTCTGGAACGGAACTTCAGAATACATGGCCAATCTGAATTTCAACACGTTGTCGGTTGATTCAGTAGGTAAAATTCCAGGCAGCACATCGTTTCCTGTGGCTCAGGCCAATGGCTATGATTCGTACCGTAACCGCTACTACACCATTTCAAACATGGGTCTGGTGGCGATTGATGCTTCAACAGGTATTCCGGTCTACACAGCGTCACAGTTTGCCGGCGACTTCAAACACCTCAGCTACAATCCAACCACCGATTTACTATTCGCCACCCGTTACAATGGAACCGCAGAAGAATTCGTTCAGATTTCACCTGTCACATTCCAAATTGTAAACCAGGGTACCCTCAATCTCGGAATTCCCATGTTTGTGGTTGGCTTTTACGGTTCCGATGCATTTGCCAATGAAGTCATCTTCCAAACCAGTGAATCAGTCGGTGGTATAAAAACGGTGAATATGGCAACCGGGCAAGTCACCCGCACCATCACAAAGCCTTCTTACCTTGCCAACATACTTCTGGCAACCCATGATCCTTTAACTGATTTCTATTATGCCGTAGGATTGAGGAATACAAAGATCTATTTGTTGCAAATCAACAAAACCACAACCTCAGTTGACACTGTTGGCGTTATTCCAGGAGCAACTGCTATCGCTCTTGTTGGATCTGCGATCGATGCGGTGAACCGTAAATTCATTTTTGTTTCCAATCTTGGGATTACCGTCGTGAATCTGGACAATCCAGCTGTTACTAGTGTCATTCCTTATCCTTCAGGTGTGTCAAACGTAAAAGGATTCCAGACCAATTATTTTTCAGCACCCATTCCACGTCCTCAGGGTTCCTTCATCCGGTCGCAGTTTAAGTACGTAGAAAGCTGGATCAAGGACGGAATCGATGTGCCGAATTCAGCCACACAGGATTTCACCCCAACCGAATCAGGAAACTACAGCTACCGGATCCGTCGTCCGGATGGCACGACATCCGTAAGTTCTGAAGTGGCTTTTTCCATCACCAATACTCAACCAACACTTCGTACGCCTGGTGTTCTGTTTTTTCAGGACAGGGATCGGAATACGCTTAGTCTTCAGCTGGAAGCAACAGAATCTTCCGATGTTCATATATTCAATTCCAATGGTACCCGTGTGAAATCGATACGGTCATCTCAAAAAGAAGTCGACATTCAAACTCTGCCCGCCGGTGTTTACCAGTTGGTTGTCAATCAGGGAAACCGTCAGTTGAAAGGTCGGTTTATCCGTTAAAAACTTCAGAGTCCGGTTTGGATTCAATAAAGTATCCCTTCTGCTCCAAAATATAGGAACGGAAGGGATTTTTTTATTCCGAAAACTCTCCTGAAGCACTCTGGTTTTGTTTCGGCCACGAACTTACCTTTGCCAGCCATGTCCGATCTGAATCCGTCTGCCCAATCTGCTCTAGAACATCTTTTTGGTGACCGCTTCCAATCCGATGCCATCACCCGGATTTTGTATGCCACCGATGCCTCTGCCTACCGCGAGAAGCCTGCAGGGGTAGTCTTTCCAAAAAACACAACGGAGATTCAGTCTTTGGTCCGGCTGGCTTCGGAACATGGATTTTCTTTAATCCCGAGGGCAGCCGGCACATCATTAGCCGGACAGGTCGTTGGAAATGGACTGGTGGTGGATGTGTCGAAGTTCATGACCGAAATTCTGGAAATCAATCTGGCCGAAAAGTGGGTTCGTGTGCAACCCGGCGTGGTACGTGACGACCTCAACCGTTTCCTCAAACCTTACGGACTTTTTTACGGACCCGAAACTTCAACCGCCAACAGGGCGATGATCGGAGGCATGATCGGCAACAATTCCTGTGGTTCCAATTCGGTGGTGTATGGCTCGGCCAGAGAACATTTACTGGAAGCAGAAATGGTGATGAGTGATGTCAGTGTTCACCGGTTTGGAGTTGTGAATTATGAATTAGGAATGATAAATGAGGAATCGGGAGCCAGCCTTAGCGTGGCGTCTTTAGCGCCACGTCAGGAATCAGGTGGTACAGATGCATTTGTTAACCGCATTTATTCTCAAACGCAAGCATGGCTTTCGGATCCGGAAGTGGCGGAAGAAATCCGTTCGCAGTTTCCGAAAGGGACCATTGCCCGGAGAAATACCGGCTATGCGGTGGACATGCTTTTGCAACAAAAACCCTTTTCAAAGAACGGTCCGGATTTCAATTTCTGTGCCCTGCTCGCCGGTTCGGAAGGAACATTGGGAATGTTCACGGAGTTCAAACTCAATCTCGTGGATCTCCCACCGGCAAATGTGGGTTTGCTTTGCATCCACTGCCATTCGGTGGACGAATCGCTGCGGGCCAATCTGGTGGCACTGGAATTTGACATTTCCGCGTCCGAACTGATCGATCATTACGTGCTGGAATGCACCAAAAACAATAAGGAACAACAACAAAACCGGTTCTTCGTTCAGGGCGATCCGTCCGCCATTCTGGTGGTGGAATTTGCTCGTCATTCTATGTCTGAAGTGGAAGCCGAAGCCGCAAAACTGGTTGCAAGGCTGAAAGAAGAAAATCTGGGTTATCATTTTCCACTTCTCACAGGTGCCGACACACCAAAAATCTGGACATTGCGAAAAGCGGGTCTGGGTCTGTTGAGCAACATGCCCGGTGATGCAAAACCGGTGGCGGTGATTGAAGACACAGCCGTGGACGTCCGTGATCTGCCCGCCTACATCCGCGAATTCAATGAGATTCTGGGGAAACGTGGATTATACTGTGTGCACTATGCTCATGCTGGTTCGGGCGAGCTTCATCTTCGTCCGATCATCAATCTGAAAACCAAAGAAGGCCACCAGCTTTTCAGGACCATCGCTACAGACATTGCCCACCTGGTGAAAAAATACGACGGTTCTCTCAGCGGTGAACATGGTGACGGGCGGCTTCGAGGCGAGTTTATTCCTCTGATGGTGGGCGAAAAAAACTACCAGCTGTTCCGCCAGATCAAGCAACTCTGGGATCCGAAAGGTATTTTTAATCCCGGGAAAATTGTGGAAACCGCACCGATGGACAGCCACTTACGGTATTCCGGTGAGGCAGAAGCAAAATCGGCAACCACCTATTTCGATTTCGGTCCGATGAGCATGCAGCAACATGCTGAGCAGTGCAACGGTTCGGGCGATTGCCGAAAAACTCCGGGAGCAGGAGGAACCATGTGTCCAAGTTACATGGCCACCCGTCATGAAAAAGAAACGACCCGGGCACGTGCCAACATGCTCCGGGAAATGATGACAACCTCCCCGGCCGACGCCCTTTCGCGTCCGGAAATCAAAGAGGTGATGGACCTTTGCCTCAGCTGCAAAGGCTGTAAATCCGAATGCCCCTCAAACGTGGATGTAGGTAAATTGAAAGCCGAATTTCTGCAACATTATTACAACCACCACGGCGTTCCGCTGAGAAGCCGGCTGATTGGACACTTTTCGACTTTGTCGTCAATCGGGAGTCTGGTGCCTTCGCTATACAACTGGGGAACAGGTGATAATGTATTGGGGCGCACCGTCCGTAGTTGGCTTGGTTTTGCGCCCAACCGCAGCCTGCCCAAACTGGCATCGCAAACGCTACGGAACTGGTTTGAGAAAACAGGGCGCCGTCAGCAACCTTCGCAGCCAAAGAGTGCAGTCTGGTTTTATGTGGATGAGTTCACCAATTTCAATGACACGGAGATCGGTATCAAAGCCATTTCTCTGCTGCAGAAACTGGGATATCAGGTCGATGTAACGAACCATCCGGAATCGGGCAGGGCTTTCCTTTCCAAAGGAATGCTGAAAGAAGCCACCATACTTGCTCGACGGAATGTGGCCATTTTTCATCCCATCGTGTCAGCAGACAAACCATTGATCGGACTGGAACCGTCGGCCATTCTGGGTTTTGTGGATGAGTTTCCGGATTTGCTCCGGGGTGAAGAACAGGAAAAAGCCAGAGAACTTTCACGCCATTGCCTGCTGATCGACGAGTTTATAAGCCAGGAAATGGAAAAGGGAAACATCCGGGCCAATTCCTTCACCACGCAAAAAAGGACGGTCCGTCTGCATGGACACTGCCACCAGAAATCGGCGGGTCGACTGGTGGCGAGTAAAAAGATGATGTCCCTTCCGGAAAACTATGAAGTTCTTTTGATTCCGTCCGGATGCTGTGGCATGGCGGGTTCGTTTGGGTACGAAGAAGAGCATTACGAGGTCTCGATGCAGGTGGGCGAACTGGTTTTGTTTCCGACGGTTCGCAGTCTGGATGCCGAAACCATTGTGGCCGCACCCGGCACCAGTTGCCGCCATCAGATCAAAGATGGCACACAGCGGCAGGCTTTGCATCCGGTGGAAGTTTTGTGGGAGGCGTTGGTGCCTTCCGTCTAATTGATTGCTTTTTGAATGAAGGATGTCTGAAAAAATATCCGGATTTGATTTTGGGAAAAACTTAAATTTGTCTGACAGAATTTTATGACATCATTTTCAGTAGATACCAGGACTTTGGGGAACGATTTTATCGAAAAGTTAAAATCACTTTTTCCCAATCAGAAAGTTGAGATTCAGGTTATTGAATCGGATGCAACTGATTACATCACCAGTTCGGAAGAAAACAAACGACGTCTTGACAAAGCTTTGGAAAGAATTGAGAAAATGGACGAATTGATCGAAGTAAAACCGGACCAGCTAAAGTTTTGAGACGCATTCATTTTGATCCGGATGCGTTTATTGATTTTCAGAACTGGAAAAAGAGAATCCCAAAATTGCCCATCGGATTTCAGATTTGATTTTAGAAATCACGAAAACTCCTTTTACCGGAAAAGGAAAACCTGAACCTTTAAAGCATGCCTACAAAGGTTGCTGGTCCCGAAGAATCACAGATGAGCACAGGTTGGTTTATAAAGTAACCGATGAATCAATTTTCATATTGGCATGCAAGCATCACTATTAAAACTATCAAAGTGTGTTTGCACCAGTTGCCGCCATCAGATCAAAGATGGCACACAGCGGCAGGCTTTGCATCCGGTGGAAGTTTTGTGGGAGGCGTTGGTGTGATGGAAGTTATCCTCTTTTCGGGAGTTTCAGGCAACTTTCTTTATCGGCCAATAGGTGAGATTCCTCTGGGTTATTCAATTAAATAACTCATTTAGCCCCAGATCCGGGACATATCCAACTGAAAGCCATTAATCACAACAGAGTCTATGCAATCGTCGTGCTTAAACCGGTGTTTCAATTCATAGCGATCACCTTCCAGAAGGAATTGTTCGATGGTTTGAATTTCAGGATCCACAATCCAGTACTCAGTGACTCCGTGAGCCGCATAATCCTGGAACTTTACATGGTAATCGTTCTTTCGGGTAGAATCTGACAGGATTTCCGCAATAAAATCAGGTGGAGGAAACAGCAATTGTTCTTTGTGAAAGGTATCTGCTTTTTCTTTTTTGAAGAAGACTATATCGGGTTCGTATTTATTGCGGCTGCAGTCGATCATTACTTTCTCGCTACCAACTATTCCCAGATCATTTTCCTCAACAAATATTGAAAGCCGTGAAGTGATCTTATTGGAAGCCACCCAATGTCTTTTCATAACGGGCGAATGCATCACAATTTCTCCGTTGATAAACTCCGCTTTCATGTTTTCATGAATCAGATTCATAAAATCACTGAGCCGGGATCGTTCTTCCTGAATTTTACGGTGGTATTCAGCCACAATCAGTTCTGAATTGGGTGTGGCAAGTAAGGTTTCAAGAATTGTGGAAGTGCCCATTCTTACAGATCGTTTCTGCAAATTTCAACCTATTTGTGAATTTTAAAAACCGATTTGAAATATGATGGGATTTATTGGATCGGAAGTTTTCATTGGAAAAGTCGAAATTTCCCTATTCACCCCAATCCGGAAAATCCTTTCTTTGCACAATGGCATTGTCTTTTTCTGAAATCCGTTCAAAGCCAACCTTTTCATTCTACCTTATTTATGTTTCAACGACTTATTTTCCTGTCGGTTCTCTGCCTGTTTTCAGAGGCGACTTCTTCACTTGCCCAGGCTCCTAAAAAAGTCATGGCTCCAAAATCCGTATCCAAACTTCCTGCCAAGGGTTCGGTTGATTTTAAGGTCGATTCGGTCCTGAAGCTGATGACTTTGGATGAGAAGATCGGACAGCTCAATCTGCTCACCAGTGATATGGATCAGACAGGAGCTTCGATGCGCCCTCAGTACAAAGAGGACATCCGCAAAGGGTATGTGGGTGCCGTGTTTAATGCATATGGAGTTGATTATGTGCGGAAACTACAGAAAATGGCGATGGAAGAAACCCGTCTTAAGATCCCGCTGATTTTTGGATACGATGTCATCCACGGTCACCGCACCATCTTCCCAAGCCCTCTGGGCGAATCCTGTTCCTGGGACCTGGAAGCCATGGAAACATCGGCCCGCATTGCGGCACTGGAAGCAGCAAGCATGGGGTTGGACTGGACATTTGCCCCAATGGTAGACATAGCCCGTGACCCTCGCTGGGGACGTGTTATGGAAGGGGCAGGTGAAGATACATATTTAGGAAGCCTCATTGCAAAAGCCAGGGTGAAAGGATTTCAGGGTTCCAGTTTGTCCGATCCTACCCGGGTGATGGCATGTGCCAAACATTATGCAGCATATGGAGCCGCCCAGGCCGGACGGGATTACAGCACCGTCGATATGTCGGACCGCACCCTTCGTGATATTTATCTGCCGCCTTTTAAAGCCGCATCGGATGCCGGAGCCGCTACATTCATGACCAGCTTCAATGAACTGAATGGAATTCCGGCCACCGCCAATAAGTATCTGATGGATGAAATTTTACGGAAGGAGTGGGGATTCAAAGGATTTGTGGTCACTGATTACACTGCCATCTGGGAATTACTTTTCCATGGCATCGCAGCCGATTCGGTGGAAGCGGTGAAAAAATCCATTCTTGCAGGTGTGGATATGGACATGCAGGCCAGTATGTATACCCACCGGCTTCCGGGTCTGGTCAAAAGCGGAGCGGTTCCGGTTTCGGTGATTGATGAATCTGTACGTCGGGTACTCCGTAAAAAGTTTGAGCTGGGTTTGTTTGCCAATCCATACATCCGGATGGATGCAGAACGGGAAAAGAAAAATGTGCTGACTGCGGCCCACCTGAATATGGCCCGTCAGATTGCCGCAAAGTCGATGGTTCTGTTGAAAAACGATCACAACACACTGCCTCTGAAACTGACGGCGCAGAAAATTGCTCTTGTCGGACCTTTGGCCGATGCTGCCCGTGATATGATGGGTGCCTGGTCTGCCGCAGGTGATGGAGACAGGAATGTGACGCTTCTCACCGGATTGAAAGGCTCACTGACCTCCAGTCAGGTAGAGTACAAAAAGGGATGCGAAATCAACGATACCGTCCGTTCGGGATTTGCTGAAGCGCTGACTGCTTGTGCCAATTCTGACATTGTGATTTGTGCCATGGGCGAAGGTGCCTGGCAGTCGGGTGAGGCAGCCAGCCGCTCGGATATTAAACTTCCGGGTGTTCAGGAAGCCTTCCTGGCAGAAGTGAAAAAGCTGGGCAAACCTGTTGTATTGGTTCTGTTTAATGGACGTCCGCTTGATCTCACCAATGTTCTTCCAAATGCAGATGCGATTCTGGAGGCTTGGTATCCCGGCTCAATGGCGGGCTGGGCTGTGACCGATGTACTGGCTGGTGTGGTGAATCCATCTGCCAAAATCACAATGACCTTTCCGAGAAATGTGGGTCAGGTGCCGATTTTTTACAATATGAAAAACACGGGTCGCCCTTATGATGCCAACAATAAATACACCAGCAAGTATCTCGATGTACGCAACGATCCTTTGTTTGCGTTTGGTTATGGATTGAGCTACAGTACGTTTGTGTATTCCAGTCCGAAATTATCCACTCACAGCATCGGGATGAAAGATACCCTGAAAGTGACAGTGAACGTAAAAAATACCTCAACCCGCCATGGAGAGGAAATTGTGCAGTTGTATGTTCAGGATATGGCAGGTTCTGTGACCCGTCCGGTGAATGAATTAAAGGGATTTCAGAAAGTGCTGATCAATGCTGGCGAAACAAAAACTCTGGTCTTCAAGTTGACTTCAAACGATCTGAAATTTTACAATCAGGACATGAATTTTGCGGCTGAGAAAGGTTTGTTCACTGTCCGCGTCGGAGGCAGTTCGGATGCAACACAGAGTGATGAGTTTGAACTGAGGTAGTGTTAGTTCAAAGTTCAAAGTTTTTAGTTCAAAAGTTTGAGTGTCAGTGGTTAAGAGTTAAGAATGAAAAGTTAAGAATGAAATAATATTTGGTGGGCTGGGAGTGAATTCCAGCCCACTTTTTTGAAGTTCTCAGGCGGACAACTTTCCAATCTTTTTGGTCGAAATGAGAATTACTGAATTTCCTCCGAAACCCTTGCTTTCAAACTCTTCCATTCCTCTTCTGTGAGAACAGGATTTGACTCAAATGTCTGATCACCGATCTGTTCCAGGATTTCTTTTGAACGCACATCGGAATCAGGATGTGTGCTGACGGAGAAAATTCCAGAAGGATCTTCGTCCTTTCCTTTTGGCATCCGGGCAAGAAAACGGGCGAAAGGCTTTGGGTCAATTCCAGCCTTGGTTAGATACAGAACTGAAGTCTGGTCGGCTTCTGTTTCCAGTGAACGGTCATAGGCTGCCGACGACAAAACACGGACGGTTTCTTTCAGAAATTCACTGTTGTGCTGGCTGCCAGTTGTGGCCGAAACCAGTACCGAAAGTCCGAGTTCTTTGGCGAGTTTTTTCATCACGTGCTTTCGCTCGATATGAGCAATTTCATGTCCCAGGACACCCGCCAGTTCGGCTTCATTCCGGCAATCGTTTATTAATCCGGAGAAAACAATAAGGTGTCCGTCTGGCAAGGCAAAAGCATTGATTTCATCTTGTTCCAGGAGATGGATTTTCACATGGTTCGGATCAATTCCAGAAACCGATGCCATCCGGTCTGTCAGTTTTTTCAGAGCCCGGACCGGCTCTTTGCTTTTGATCTCATGACTTGTGTTGCGGATTAGTTCCCATGACAATGCGCCAATTTTCTCTTCGGTTTTCCGGCTCACAGTTTCTATCTGAAACAGATGCAGCCAGTCAATCTGACGGAGCCCAAACAAGGTGGCGAAGAAAAGCCCTGCGAGTACCAGAAACTGGAAAAAAATTTTTACGATGGAAGCTGAGTTGGAGGGCATATGAGATCAGTTAAAACTCCAAAAAAGAACCATTTTACATGTATGCCTTTCCTTGTCTGAATGGCTGCGTAAATAGTGGAGCCAAAGTCCAGAAGGTTGAAGATAAGTGCGGTTATCAAATACGCAATGTATCCGGAGGTAACTTCTTCCCCTCTGAAAATGATGGAAACCGTCCACCAGAATCCTGTACTGTTGATGAACAGCAAAGAAAACTGAGAAAGAAGTGTCTGCGTGCAGTGCCAGCGGACAAAGTAGCCCGCTTTTCGATTGCCAAAATAGAAAATGAGAGAAGCAATCAGGTTTACGATGGGGAGAGGAAGACCGGCCATGATAAACACAAGTGACATCAAATAACTGTTGGATGCTTTTTCAGCGTCCTGCTCGCCAATGGGGTGGATGTGCATTAGGAAGGGTCAGTTGTTTTTTACAATGTTCCAGATCCAGTTGGCCACTAACAGAGCAATCAAAGGAATGGAAACTACGCGTTTCTGTAGTGTTTTTTCAGTCAGAGTATAGAACCGGAAAAGACTGTCACTTCGAACGAAAAGATCCCGGAGAATCCAGATTGGCACAATTAGTAGGAAAGCAAAGAGCAGAAATCCAAGTGGATTCCAGAAAAGGGCTTCCTGCCAATGGCCTTGTAAGAGTGTCATCAAGGACCTTGTCGATCCACAGGCCGGACAAGGAAGTCCGGTTGTGGATTTGAAAAGACAAGGGCTGAAATCATTGGCTGTTGAAAAGGTGGTAAAGGCAAATGAGTAACCAAGCCATCCAAGTGCGGCCGCCGAAAGGAGAGCCAGCAAAATGTACAATTGGTTTCTGCCCATCACCAGCTTAGTACAACATGGTCTGAAGTTTTGCCAGGTTTTTTTCGCGGGTGGCATCCATAATCAGGAACCAATCAACCAAAGCCCAGATGCCCAGCCCTCCGCAGGTGAGGAGTTTTCCGATGCCAAGACCAGTATCACCAATCATAAAACGGTCGATTCCAAGACTTCCTGCAAGAATGGACACAATGATGGAGGTGGTGGGATCTTTGAATTGCAGAGTCTGAATAACGGCCCACTTGCTGTCGTCCAGAGACAGTAGTCGTTCCCGGATCATTTGAAGCTGATGGCTTTCAAAAAATTTGCCGTTTGCCAGAATGAACATGTCGACTTTATTCGCTTCCATTGTTGTATAAAATTGAGGAGAGGATGATTTGAAATGCTAGAAAAAACAATAATAGCGGAAAACGTGACTTCGGTCAGATAAAATTTCAACTCCACCGATGAATGGCATTAACCGATGATGAAATGGGGATTGGCCTCATAAGTGGAAAATGGCAGGTACACAACAATTATAAAATGAAGACCGTTGGCAGAATTAGGTTTTCCCAGCTGTCTTATTTGCCAGGTCTTCACTGCCAGGCACCAGGAAATAACTTGCTTTGGGCAATCCGCATCCTTGCTGGTGGGTAGATTGATAAAGTTTAAATTGATACGTGAACAGGGAGATTCGGATGTGCCTGACTTTAATGGATTGTAACCCTGGAAAACAATCCCATAACCACCTGGATTGTGACTTGCTGATAGCAAGAGCCAAAGGAATCAGATTTATTTTTTTTCATTATTTTTAAACCCTCATTTCAAATCGTTCGTCTACCTATAATGCGCAACACCCTATTACTCCTACTCAGCTTTTCACTTTTTGGTCCCGGGATGCTCTTTGGACAAACCTATGCTAAATTTAACGGCACTCAAGTTACCAATTTTGCTTCGGCCTCGCCAAAACGGTACCAGCTCCTCTATTTGCCCTCTGACATTGAAAATGCACCGACCACAAACGTCAAAGCCATCTATTTCAGAATAAATGGCTTTCCAGCGTCTACCATCATCACAAATTTTCAGGTTAAATTGGGATGTATTTCGGCTACTACATTTCCTGGAAACGGAACAACTTTATTTACCAACTTAACCCCGGTAATAAATAAGGCAACCTATACCACACCTACCAACGGCAGCGAGTTTTACTTACCGATTGAACCCGCTTTTACCTATCAGACAGGAAAAACCCTTGTGGTGGAAGTTAGTTACAGTTCCGGAACGCCCAATTTGCCGGTACGGTACTCTTCAGGCCCAACCGCTCCGAACAATAAGCGACTGGACGCAAGTTCTTCAAATCCAAATATTGGAAATCCTTCACAGGTCTGGCTTGATTTTGCTTTTGACCCCGGTTTTGACGAACAACCACCTGTGAATGATTTATGTACCAA
>DAIOVD010000133.1:0-11743 GCA_036759185.1 Catalimonadaceae bacterium
GATGTAAATACTGCCGGTAGTGTAACTGAAATGGAATTGGTGCCTTGTCCTTCATTGATCGTTGAACCTGCAGGCACTGTCCAGTTATAACTGGTGGCGCCGGTCGTTGAAACAGGACAAGTATAGGTTTGTGTCGAACCCGCACAGGCAGCGATGGCAAGTCCGGTAATGCTGGCTGGAGCTGCCGGAACCGAACGTACCGTCAGTGAACGGGCTGTGCTGCTTCCGCAACCATTGGTAGCGGCCACCTTTACTGTTCCACTGACGAAGCCGGCCGGGAAAGTCACCGAAATGGAATTGGTTCCTTCTCCACTGTTGATGATTGCATTGGCTGGAACTGTCCAACTGTATGACGATGCACCCGTCGTTGAAACCGGGCAAGTGTAGGTTTGCGTAGTTCCTGCACAAACGGCAAGTGTAGCTCCTGTTATACTGGATGGTGTGGATGGCGTAGAAATTAGGGCCAGACTCCTGGCTGCACTTGTGTAGCAGTCAGTCGAGCTTTTCACTGTAACAGAACCTGTTTTGAATGTTTCGGGGAAGGATACTGTAATGCTGTTGGTTCCGTCTCCGTCTTCGATTACGGCTCCTGCAGGAAATGTCCAGATGTAATAGGCTGCTCCTGCAACTTCATTGCAGGTATAGGTTTGAGTAGATCCGGCACAAACACCTTTTGATGTGCCGGTGATGATGCCTGGAGTGGCTGGTTTCAATGTGGAATAGGAGATGGTAAGAGCAGCATTGTCGCTTTCGCCGCAGGCATTAAACGCTTTTACTTCGAGGTCGCCGGATGTAAATGTGGATCCAAAGGATACCAGAATTACATTGGTTGAGCTGGATCCGGTGGCTCCGTTTGGAACCGTCCATTCGTATTCGGTAACTCCCGGAACCGGATCAACGGAATACTCTATGTCGATTGAGTTTCGGCAAGCTTTTGATGGACCATCAATCTGCGCCGGAGTAGCCGGGGTCGTACAGGTATCAACAGGTCCGCCTCCACCCAGAACAATCGGAGAAGGTAAGGTAGCAACACAACCAGCGTCATCGGTTACGACAACATTGTATGTTCCGGGTCCAAGATTGGTGATTTCCAGTTCTTCGGTTACGCCATTATTCCAAACGGCATGTGGTGTTCCATTGGCGCCGCTGACATAAATTTCAATGATTCCATCCATTCCATTGCCGGTATCCGTAATCGGATAAACCTCCGGAAAAAGGACCATTACGCAGGTATCACTGGTGATGGATCCTCCCTGAAGGAAAACGCCGGAATCCCAGACATGGTCACCCACATCCTGAACCACAAGTTTCAAATGATATGTGGCTCCCGGTACAAGATTAAGCGTTGTGGTGGTAAGAACACGCGTCAGACCATCGTACTCAAAAGAGTTGAAACGATTGGCATCCGGAATCAGTCCTCCCAACGTATCGTTGTTGATGTAATGAAGAGAATTGAGTCCCATATTCACATTGTTAATGGAGACGGGAGTAGTGGTTCCCGGAATCAGGGCGATGTTGGTTGGGGTTTCGTAGCCAGGTCCTGTAATGAAAAAGCTGAACTGGTCATTGAAAACGGATCCAACATATTCGTTGTATTCTTCTGATGTGAAGACATACTTGAACGTCATGAGATTGGTTGTAGAAACAAGGTCGAAATCCACTATGGTGGCATCATATCCCAGTGTATCCATTGGAAGGTAGCCAGGCATCTGGTTGTCCTGACTAGTGGAAGTGGAAATATTAGGTCCGATCGCATTGTTGATCGAACCGGATGTCATAATCAAGCCGTTGTCGATTCCGAGCAAAGGAGCACCGCCGGAAAATGAACCAACCGCCCGAAGTGAGCCGGGAGCGTTGCACTGCACATTGGAGATGGTAACCCCATTGCCGACCAGACTTTGTACAATGGCTTGTAGAGAAATTCCGCCGGTGTTGGCAGCCTGAACTGAGAAGCCACCCGCCATTACGCCAGGTGCGGCTTTCCCATTTGATTTGCCGGAAACAGCTTTTTTGATTTGAAGTTTTGCCTGACGGGCCTGTCGTTGCTGGGCCAGACTTGTGTTGCTCTGAGCATTTCCCGTTGCCGAGAATCCCAGGATCAACAGGAGCAGGTAAATGAACCTGCTTGTCGATTTTCCGGATGGAAGAACGTGTACTTTGTTATTCATTGTGGTGTAGGGATTGAAATTCTCCCTTTATCTTACACTACGAATCAAAGCAAATTCCTCGCTGCCTTTGGTGCTAATTATTCTTAATATAATTGTTAAGTCGCTTATATTCAGATATTAAGAAGTGAATTGTGTTTCGGTAGGAATCCTGACAAGTATCAGGAATACTTGAATTTTTGCTCATTTCTACTCATGCGGTGAAATAAAAAACCCTGACTGTTTCCACAATCAGGGTCTGAATTAGGTCGGGTTTAATCCTCAATGAAAGCGGTACCAGGCACTGAAGGAAGTTCCAAATGCCGGTGATTTTTCAAGGTATTCGATTGGTTGGAAATTGTACTGATAATACGGTGTAAGTTGAAACAAAAGGTCTTTGTGCTCATACTGAATGCCTGTATTGAACACAAAATTGTGGAACAAGGCAGGGGTCGGTGTATGTCCATATGCATGAAAAACTTCCTGGTTGTTTTCCCGCGTGATGCAACTGAGTTCCTGCTGATGGTACACATTGAGTTGGGTGCCACCTCCAAACAGCAAATGCCAGTCCTTGTGGATTGGCATATAGTATTTGAAGCGAAGAGGTATTTCAATCAGCATGGTGTTGACCTTAATATCTTCAATCAAAGCCGTCAGACCATTGGTGCTTTCTGCATATTCGGCTCTGAAATCCTTATTGAATTCTTCATTGAACGTGTTCTCATTGGCAAACCCCGCTTTTACCGGACGGTACGCCAGCACGCCAACAGAGAAACCGAAATTCTTCGCCAGTGAAAATTCGGCTGACATGCCAAATGCTCTCAGGTCGTTATAGTTAGTAAGATATTCCACCCCGATTCTGGGTTGGATCCGACTTATAAGGGAAGTTTTTGCAGAAGGACTTTCAGTGTTTTTTACATACACCGTATCGTTCTTTACTACGGTAACCTCACGGGTGATGGTATCGTGAATCGTAACCGGAACAGAAGCCACCGATGAACGGACGACATCTTCTGTCGTCCCATCAATCGTCTGAACAGAACCTGAACTGGTGGTTTCATTTCCGGCCACCTGAGATGACACAATCGAAGATGTTTCAGTTGATATCTGCAGCTTCCGACCGGCTTGTTTGGAAACCGTCTGCTGACGAACAGCATTGGAATTGCGGGAGGCCAACTGATTTCGGGATTCCGATGTTGGTGGAGCTGTAAAATACTGGTTCCGTTGAATGCTGTTTTTCTCCAGGTATTCAGAAGTTGGAGCCTGGGTTTGTTCATTCAGTTTCGCCTGAATGCTGGCCAGGGAGTTTTCCAAAACCTGATTCTTTGCACGTTCCATGGCAATTCCTTTCTGAAGTGATTCCAGTTCTGCATCCCTTCCGGAAAATTTCTTTTCCAGATCCATCGCATGGTTATGCGCATCTTCCTGACGCCAGATCAGCCAGCCCAGAGTTAATGAGCTGAGCAGGATATAGGCCGGAATCCCGATTTTCCGAAACCAGAGCAGCCATTTCGGCGACTGAAGTTTGGGACGAATACGACTCCATGCTTTCGCATCCGGCTCGAGCGGGTATTCGTTGAGTTTGTCTATGATGTTTTTTTCAAAATGCTGCGAAGACATGTTTTCCAGAATTTTGGTGGTGATAATCCGTAAGTTGTTTTACCCAGAGCTGTAGTTTGCTTCGGGCTTTGGCCAGATTGGCCCTTGAGGTGGAGGCAGTGATGCCCAGTTGTTCCGCAATCTCATTGTGGTCGTACCCTTCAATGGTATAAAGGTTGAACACAAGCCGGTAAACCGGTGGTAACTGCTGAATCAGACTCATCATTTCCTGTGCCGATAGAAGATCAATACTGCTTCCTTCTTCGCTCATGTGGATGGTTTCATCCAGTTCACTCACAGGCAGAATGTTTTGCCTTCTCCTGAAATAATCAATGGCTGTCCGCACCATAATGGTGGTAAGCCATGGTTCGAATGCTTTGGACCGATCGAAATTTCCCAGACTGGAAAACATTTTCACAAATCCGTCATCCGCAATCTCTTCTGCTTCTTCCATGCTTTGTGCATAGCGAAGACAGGTGCGCCGGGCCATGGCATAGAATTGCTCTACCATGAGTCGCTGACTTTTTGCCTTCTCTTTCAGGCATCCGTCAATGACTTCCTGTAAATTAAAATTCTCTTTTTTTCGAAACCACATGGTGTACGATCAGGTGGTAAAGTTGAGATTATGTCTTTTCTCCATAAAGGAAAAGGATGGTATAATGTATGGATGAATACTTTATCAGTCAGGTCTTTACTCAGGTTTATTTGTAAAAAATCTCCAACTCTTTTTTTGAATTTGGACTTTTTGGCGAAAACCCTTGTACTAACCCTTTCGCATCATTGCAGTGAAGTGCTGCTTCGGATTAAAAATATTTTCAGGATTTTTTAAAAGCCTGAGATTTTCCTGAAAAAGATTCAGAAATGAAGCAGCACATTTTGATTCTCCTGCGAAAGGGTGGATAGAGGGCAGATTGAAACCCTCTCTGCAAGTTGAAAAAATGCTAAACCTTATTATTCATTCTACACTAACAAAGGCATGTCTGCCGATCGCCTCCGCAGCACCTTCCATGAAGGAAGGGTTGCAGAAGGCAGAAGGACATCTTTTCACATCTTTTATTGTTTCGGGCATCCATTCTCTGTTTTCTTTTTTGTTGATGATTATGAAAGGAGAGTGGATATCCGGAACTATTTTCCATAAAACAGGCAGGGAACAACTTCACAGTATCCGGCAGGGTTCTTCTGAAGGTTTGAGCAGGTATTTTGCAAAACACCTGCTCTTCATTCCCGATCCACAACCAGATCGTTTACCTTTTGATACACCGGACAGAGGCTACTGGCCACCGTCCTGAAGAGAGTAGCCAACCGGCAGTCCATACAACAACTTCACGAACCATTTCAAATCCTTTTCTGCGGGTACCAAAATCCGGCAGACCGGCCGGATCATGCCTGTTGTATTCTTCTGTCAACCAATTCGTAAAAAAACAAAACAGTCCTTCAGCATAATTAAAACCATTTTTTCTACAGCAATGATGCAACATTTGACAAAATTTAGCGGGATCCGATCCCTGGGCAAAAAAGCAGGCTTTTTTACCCTATCGTGTCTCCTCGCATTCTCCGGAATGGCGCAGGACAAACAGGCAGATTTTCAAAAAGCGAAAATTCTCCGTCAGCAACTGGCAAAGAGCAAAGCCAAACCTTCGGCGGTTCACCATCACAATAAAGCGGGTGTGGCGGCCACTGCGTCTGTTCCGTTTTATGTGGATCCGGTGGATTCGACTTTGAATCCATTGGCCAATATCATTCAGTCACTGGTGGGTGAAGGAGTAACCGTTTCCAATATCGAGACCAACATTCCTGCTACATCAACGGTGGCAGGTTCATTTAATGGTTCAGCTCCGGTTCTGGGAATCAATTCCGGTTTGCTGCTCACAAGCGGTAGTGTGTACAATTCTCAGGGGCCGAATTCTTCAAGCGCTATGACCCAATACGTTGGAACTCCGGGATATGAGGAACTAGGACCATTGGGATTTGATGCCGCTGTCATTTCATTTGACATCGTTTCCAACACCCCGTACCTTTCTTTCAAGTATGTTTTCGCTTCGGAAGAATACAATGAATACGTGGGCTCAGGCTTCAACGATCAGTTTGGCTTTTTCATATCAGGTCCCGGCATTCCGGAAGGAACCAATATCGCTTTGCTTCCTGGTACAAATACCGGTGTGGCTATTAACAATGTGAATCTTGGTCTGAACTCCGAGTTTTATCTGAACAATGAAACCATCAGTGTGGCAGATTCTGCACGCTTTAACACCATCGAATATGATGGTATGACCCGGGTTTTAACGACAACTCCATTGAATATCATTCCTGGACAAACCTACCGTCTGACTCTCGCCATTCAGGATGTTAGCGATGCTTCGTTTGACTCCGGTGTATTTATTGAAGGAGGAAGCATCACCAGCAACCCTTGTGTTTTGTCATTGTTTCCTGAAATTACAGCTCCTACTTCCGTAGGTGGAGGTCAGAATGGTAAAATTCAGATGTACGTAACCGGTTCTCATGGAGTTCCAACGTATCAGTGGACAAATGGTGCCACCACCAGTTCCATCGAAGACCTTACCTGGGGATCATATAATGTTGTTGTTACAGATGCAGCTGGTTGTACAGCAACACTTCCAAATCCAGTTGTTTTTACCAGTCCTTGTACCACCACCGTTGCGAAACCAGGAACCATTAAAGTAACTGGCGGTGCAGCAGCTGTTTGCCCGGCTCAAACCCGTACCTATACCATCACCACTGTTACCAATGCTACCCGTTATGAGTGGATGGTGAATTCTGAAAACATCACGATCCTGGCAGGACAGGGCACAAAAAGTGTGTTGGTTTCTTTTACTAATGATTTCCCGGCCATCGATTCCATCCGTGTAAAAGCCGGAACCGCCTGCGAATGGGGGCCTCACCGTGCTTTGGCTGTGAAAAAAGCGACTGTTGCAACACCATCTGTTATAACAGGTCAGGTCGCAGGTCTTTGCGGAAACACCAACGCCGTTTATTCAGTAGTGAATGTGGCAGGAATGACTTACAAGTGGGATGTGCCAACCCATGTGGATATTATTTCTGGTGACGGAACCAATTCAATTGTGGCTTCCTTTCCTGGTGATGAGGTAATTAGTGGAACTGTAAAAGTGAAAGCCAGCAATACCTGCAACACAAGTGCATTCAGAACTTTAACAGTGAAAACTGTTCCGGGCACAATTCCTGCACTTACAGGCCCTGTTACTGTTTGTGCAAACTCTACAAACAATGCCTATTCTGTTCTGGATCTGGTAGGAGCAACCGGTTATACCTGGACTGGCCCGACAGGAAGTAAGGTGACCGCAGGTGGAGTGACCTCTGCTAAAAATATTCTGACCACTTCTTCGTCAGCTGTATCTGTGAATTACGCAGCGTTGACTGCGACCTCAAAACTGAGTGTAAAAGCCATCAATGGTTGTGGTGCAGGTGCAACGAAATCCATCACACTCGTGCCAGCGGTTTGCCGCCTTGCCACTGACGGAGGAGAGGAAGTTTCCGAAGAAACATCTGCATTCCAGGTATATCCAAATCCGGCAAGCGGACGGTTTACTCTGACAGAAAACGGATCCGAAAAACTATCGGGTGAACTGGAACTATGGAATACGCAGGGACGCAAAGTGTGGAGCATGAACCTGGACGCCAATCGCTCAGCTGGTTCTGTGGACGTGGTTCTTCCTTCCGATGTTCCGACCGGAATGTATCTGATCCTTTGCAACCA
Source organism: Catalimonadaceae bacterium (assembly GCA_036759185.1). Lineage (GTDB taxonomy): Bacteria > Bacteroidota > Bacteroidia > Cytophagales > Flexibacteraceae > CAMDMI01. The sequence continues at coordinate 7,477 of DAIOVD010000133.1, forward strand.
GAAACTGATTTCCCGAATCGTATTGCGTTAATCGGTTAATATTCAAAAAACAACATACTGACTCTAAACTGGCGCTGCCGGAGCTGAAAGGTTCTGGCAGCGTTTTTTTTTAGTAGCTGGTAAGTAGTAGCTGGTAATTAGTAATCAGTAATCAGCGATTAGTAGCTGGTATTCAGTACTCAGTATTCAGTAATTTGTTGCTGGGAGTTAATAAGAAGTAATCAGGACTTGTCATTAGGAGCCAGGTTTTGGAGGGTGGATTCAGGTGGAAGTGATTGTGTCTTATTGGATGGTGGTTTGTGATTTGGCAATGAACAGACAATTCGGTTTGAACAGATGAAAGGGGCTAATAAAAAAGGCTCCTTTTGGGGGAGCCTGATTTGTTACGATTGGCGGAGGTTGGATCAGAACAAAAACATGCCCCCGATCTGAAGGCCAGAGTTGTCTTTTACAGAGGTGGAAAAATTGAGGATTTCAATTGTATCAATGGAGTTTTTTCTTGACGAACTCACGTTGGAACTGTTTTGACTGGTTTCTTTTGAATATCTGAAAATACTCCCGAATGAGGCAGTCAGCATGAATCTAGAGGATGGAAAGAAATAAATACCCGGTGAAATACCTCCCGAAAATTCCGTTTCATCAGTGGTCGAGGTTCCTGCCTGGAAGTTCAAAATTTCAAATTTTCCCAATCCAAACGAAAGGTTGGCCTGAGCGAACAATCCGAATTTTTCACTCCCCAACGGAATCAAATACTGAACCATGGGGGCAACAGATAACAATGTACGTTTTTCTGATGATATTAGTTCGATGCTTCGATAACTTATAGCCAAACCTGTTACAACATTTTTTGTGATGAACCAGCTGAAATTCGGTGCCACCGTGAATGATTCAATCTTATAATTGCTGTACAAGCTTTGTTCTGTTTTATAATAGCCAAATGTGCCCCCGATTCCCAATTTGCCTTTGAGAGATGTTGTTTCTGCCTCCTGGCCAAAAGCAGCAAATGATGCCAGGGCAAGGGAAACAGCTAGAAATTGTGTTTTCATTTTTTTATTGAAATATGATTATTTGAAACGGCCAAGCTATAGGTTTCCTTTAAGATCCGCAATCTTGTATATAGCCAGGTCCTTATCAGTGGACTCTCACAATTCAGAAGGCAATGGACTGTTCAATAATTGAAACCAATGGACTGAATGTCCATTCATTTCAAAAGGTCTCAATTAACCGTCACTCTCAACCCTTAACCTGGCGCTTTTGACGCCACTGTAAGCTTCAACCCTTAATGCTTAACTCTTCATTTGGCGCTGTTGGCGCCACTGTAAGCTCTCTTAACCCTTAACTCTCCCTTCACTCTCAATTCCTAATTTGGCGCTAATGGCGCCACGTTCCGCCTAATTCTCAATTCCTAATTCTCCTTCCTCCACTTCCCGCATCCGCACCAGAACAATCGTGCTTTTGATCTTCTTCAGGATGGTGAATTCGTAGTCTTCAATCAGGATCTGCTCGTCGATGTTGGGTATCCGGCCACTTTTGGAAAGGATATAGCCAGCCAGGGTCTCATAGCTGCCGTCTTCTTCCAGTGGCTTAGGCAGCCCTTTGTTGATGTCGTGCAATGAAGCCGAAGCCAAAACCGAGTAAATATGGGGAGCGGTTTGTTCAATGGACGGTACCTCGTTGTCAAATTCATCCTGGATTTCACCCACCAGTTCTTCCAGAATGTCTTCCATCGTGATGATGCCTTTCGTGCTTCCGTATTCGTTGACCACCACCGCAATTTGCTGGTGCTTGATCTGGAATTCTTTCAGCAACCGACCGATGGGCTTGGATTCTGGAATGGCCATAATAGGCCGCATGATGTTGGTGATCACGATGTTTTCCTTTTTGCGGACCTTCATCAGAATGTCTTTGAGGTACACCACACCAATCACCTTGTCGATTGTTTCCTGGTAGCAGGGAATCCGGGAATAGCCTCCATCCAGCACCATTTCCAGGACTTCTTCGTTGAAATCTTCCACGTCAATGGCCAGCACCTGTGTGCGGGGAACCATGATCTGCTTGGCACTGCGCTCCGAAAAATCGAAAGCGTTGCGGATGATCTGGTAATTCTCTTCTTCAATCGTTCCGGACTCTTTTCCCTGTTTCACCAGGTAGCGAAGTTCTTCACTGCTGTGTACTTCGGAACCATGAATGGCTTTTACGCCCAGCAACCGAAGGACAAAATTCGCAATTCCGTTCAGCATCCAGATACCCGGACGGAACAACAGGTAGAAAAACCGAAGGGGGTAAGCGACAAACAAGGTTGTTTTTTCCGACCGCTGGATGGCGATTGATTTAGGCGCCAGTTCACCAAACACAATATGCAGAACTGTGATGATGGCGAATGCTACCGGTAAAGCCAGATCGTGGGCAAGGTGTTCTTCAATGGTAAAACCCAGTGCGGCAACAAACTGAAGAATCATTTTTGATACGACCGGTTCTCCCACCCAACCCAGTCCAAGACTGGCAAGTGTGATGCCCAGCTGAGTGGCAGCCAGGTAGCCGTCGATGTTGCCGACGATCTTTTTTGCGAGGATGGCGGACAGGTTTCCGGATTGAGCTTCTACTTCCAGTTGTGATTCCCGGACCTTGACAATGGCAAACTCAGCTGCCACGAAAAAGCCGTTCATAAAAACCAAAAATAGTGTAATCAGTATGTCTGAGGTCATGTCTAGGGGTAAGTCCGAACCACCAAAGCTATTTATTCCAAAACATTCACGGCATCTTTTTTCCGTGAACTTTGTTTTCAAAATGTTGAGCCAGTGTAAATAGCTTCAAAATGTCTCGAATCAGTTGCTTTCTAACGTTTTGAATTTGTTGCTCTTAACTACTTTTTGATAAAGTTGATTTTTCTGATCAGATCACGTGGCTGTATCCCGACTGAAAACTTTCGGGTTCCAAATAAAAACAACCCAACCCCGAATCAGGTGTTGATGCCTCCGCTCACTTCGATCCGTTGACCGTTGATCCAACCAGCTTCAGGAGAGCACAAAAATGCAACCACACCGCCAATATCATTTGCTGCACCGACCCTTCCCAATGGACTTAAATTTCCAAGAACCGATTTCACCTGTTCATTGCTTCGGATAAAGGCATTGTTGAAATCCGTTTCCACAGGACCGGGCGCCAGTACATTGGCCGTAATGCCACGGACCCCAAGTTCTTTCGCCAGATATTTAGTGAACACTTCAACGGCGCCTTTCATGGAGGCATAGACCGAATATCCAGGATTGCTGAATCGTGTGGTGCCGGTGGAAATATTGATAATCCGGCCTCCGTCGTTCAGAAGGGGAAGGCATTTCTGGGTGAGAAAATAAACTCCTTTGAAATGCACATTGAGGAAGGAATCGAACAAAGCCTCTGTCACCTGGGTGAACGGAACCGTGGCGCCCATTCCGGCATTGTTGATGAGAAAATCAAATTTGGGTGATCCCCAGGTTGCGGAAAGTGACTTGCCAAGATTTTCAACAAATGAGTCCAACGACGAAAAATCTTCCATATCCAGATGCAGGCAAATGGCTTTTTGTCCTTTCTCCTCAATTTGCTTTACAACTTCCCGGGCATCTTCTTCTTTTGAACGGTAAGTGAGAATGACGTCATTTCCTTTCTTGGCCAGCTGGATCGCCATATCTTTTCCCAGTCCACGACTTCCTCCGGTAACCAGAGCTATTTTCGATTGTGTTTGCATGTGTGTTGAATCGACCGCAAAAATGCAGAATCCGGGAAGGATTCCTTCAGGAAAAACCAGAGAGTTCTGATTCTACCAGACCGGCTTTCCGTACTGATACAAAATGCCTTTGTCCCAGGGTGTCCAGAGACAGGCTTTTTGTCCGGCTGCTTTCAGTGCCTGATTGGTCCAGGTATTGCAGGTTTTCAACATGCTGTATGCACCCAACGCTTCGTAAAAGGCATCATGTTTTCCGTAAACGGCCCGGGTGTGAATGGGAATCACCCGTCCGGTACTGTCCTTTTGAAAGCTGCCTGAAATAAAGGCCACCAGTTTCCGGTACTGGTCCGGATGGAGGCGCATGGCCACGCAATGGTCGTTTTCTTTCAGTCGGTTGTGGAATTCGGTGTGCATGGCAGTGGTGCCCAATGAGAAAGCGGCATTGAAAGCGGTACTGGCTTTGAGGTCGGCCCAGCTGGGTGTTTCGAGATAGAAACCTTTGTCGCCCCAGCCGAAGGATACCCATTTACGGGAACTGTCACTGGCTTTTGTGTGTTCAAAACG
>DAIOVD010000134.1:0-1385 GCA_036759185.1 Catalimonadaceae bacterium
GATTCCATTGTTTCGAACCATTTGCCTCTTTAACTTTTATCAAAAACCTTCGTGAAGAAATTCTGTATTCTGGCCCTGTCCGTTCTGACCATCCAGTCTTTTGCCCAAACGGTTGAAACACTTGTTCCTGTTCAAATTACCGATTCCACCAGTTCACCAATGGAGCCGGCTCCTAATCCAACCTTGCCCACATCTCAGGTAATCTCCCTATTCAGCGGAGTTTACAACAATGTTCCCGTCAACACCTGGCTCACAACCTGGTCACAGGCGGAGCTGGAGGATTTTGAAATAGGCGGGAACTTCATGAAAAAGTATACCTACTGCAATTACGCCGCCGTTGAAACCACATCTCCTGATTTCCAAATCAATGCCAACACCATGAATTACTTCAATGTGGATTTGTGGACAGCCAACTCCAATGTTTTCAAAGTGAAACTGGTGGACTTTGGTGCCAATGGAGTTTATGATGGTGTCGGTGTGGCAGATGATAAAGAACATGAAATCACCTACACTCTTCCCCAGCTGGAGCAATGGATTCACTTCCACATTCCCCTTTCTGACTTTACCAATCTGGTTACCAGAGGCCATATTGCCCAGATTTTCTTTACCAGCAACCACAGCACACTGTTTATCGACAATGTGTATTTCAGTTCGGAAGTTGGTTCACCCAACCCGCTGACAGCTGCACCCACACCGACCGAGCCTGCCCAGAATGTGTACTCACTGTTCAGCAATGCCTACACCAATGTTCCGGTTGATACCTGGAGAACCAACTGGTCTGCATCCACTTTCGACGATGTACAGATTGCGGGAAATGCCACCAAACGATATACCTACCTCAACTATGTGGCCATTGAGAAAGCTCTTCAACCACTTGACCTTTCCGATCTGGATTACATCAATATGGACGTTTGGTCCCCTGACTTTACCAACTTTAAGATTAAACTGGTTGACCTGGGTGCCAATGCCATTTTTGGCGGAGGAGATGATGTAGAGCATGAACTCACATTCAATGCTCCGGCCAAAGGTCAATGGTTGCATTATCACATTGCCTTGTCTGAATTCACTGGCCTGGTTACACGACAGCACGTTGCCCAGTTGATTCTGGCCAGCAGCTTTTCGAGAGTATTTGTCGACAATGTGTATTTCTCATTCCAAACTGTGGGTACGAAATCCCTGCTTTCATCCAATATCAATATGTTTCCGAATCCGGCTCAAGGACGGGTTCAGATTTCAGGCACAGAAGCTTTGGACAAAATCTCGGTTTTTAATGGATTGGGGCAAATGGTGTTGTCGGCACAGCCAAAGTCTGCCGCTACCCAACTGGATGTACAGGCCTTGCCTAAAGGGATGTACATGGTGCGAATTGTCTCAGCCGGAAAAAC
>DAIOVD010000134.1:1485-11664 GCA_036759185.1 Catalimonadaceae bacterium
TACAGGCCTTGCCTAAAGGGATGTACATGGTGCGAATTGTCTCAGCCGGAAAAACTGAAACCCGAACGCTAATGGTGGATTAAGGGATTTTTGCGTTCCTTGTACATTTATCTTTTCATGGACAACCAGAGAAAGAAAATGTACAATAACGAAACGTTGCTGCGATTGTCTTGATACTTGCAAAAACTATAAAACCTAACTCAGTTTTGGCATGATCTCATTGTTTTCGCATCGCTCAGCATTCTATTCTTACCTCCCATTCTGGGTAATGGTTCTGATGCTGTCGGTGCCCCTCGGCGGCTGTTTCCGGAAATACCGGATGACGGAGAAAGACATCGATGCCTATTACCAAACACATGGGCCCCGTCCGCAATCACATTTTCTCAAAATCGGGAAACATCGGCTGCATTGGGTACAAACGGGACCCGATTCTTTGCCACTTCTCCTGATGATTCATGGAGCGCCCGGTGCCTGGTATGGGTACAAAAATCTGATGTCTGACCCGGCGCTACATTCGCAATATACACTGGCTTCGGTCGACAGGCCAGGTTACAATTTATCACAAAAAGGAGGCAAGGTCCTTTCAATTGAAGCCCAGGGAGAATTGATTGCCGCTATTTTCCGGAGCGATACCGTCCGTCCTGTTTTTTTACTGGGACGATCGTACGGTGCCCCGATTGCTGCTTATCTGGCTGCCCGTTTTCCGAAACAGGTAAAAGGACTCATGCTGGTGGCTCCGGCTGCCGATCCCGACCTGGAACGTTTCTGGTGGTTTTCACCTTTGGTGCAGTATCCGCCCGTCCGTTGGCTTTTACCCTTGCCAGTACGGACGGCCTCGTCGGAAAAATATGCGCACCGTCGCCAGTTGCGTAATCTCCAGCCATGTTGGGGAGCCATCACCTGTCCTACTCATATTTTACAAGGAGGAAAAGATTTCATCGTGCACCCGGCCAACAGTTGCTATGTCGATTCACTGATGGTATCGGCGCCCCGCCTGCATCGCTTCCTTCCATCGAATGGTCACCTGATAACAGTAGAAAATCCGGGACTGGTGAAGGAATTGCTGTTGGGGCTTCGAAAAGGTGAGTTGAATTGAAGAAAGCCGCCGATATTTTGATCAGGTTTTCCAGCTTACCGGAAACTGTCCGATAATCATCCTCAATCTCATTCTGTTTCTCCACAAATCGGACTAGCTTTGCCACCCGGAATCGGGAAGGATTCCATACGTTCCAACAGGGAATACAGCATACGTGCAGGAAAAAGAACACTTACAGGATTGTCTTGACTATGTGGCTGCCAGAGCAAGCCGGCATTCGGTTGCCGACTGGACCGATGGCAATTTCATTGATCTGAGTGAAGACATTCAGAAAGAAACGGGTGTTCTGATTCACCGAAATACCTTAAAACGATTGTTTGGGAAAGTTCAGGCCGGAGCTGAAACCCGACCTCAGAAAGAAACCCGGAATGCCCTGGCACGGTATGCAGGTTTTGGCGATTGGGGACAGTTTGTGGCTCAGAATGAACTACGTAAACTGGAAATTGTACGCATTGAAACAGAGCGTGAAAAGAATAAACCCGAGATCAATCCGGAAGAGACAGAGGACGAAGGAAATCCCAATCCCAATTTTCGTGGCGACAGCACAAGCAACTGGATGGTTGGCATTGTGATGCTCCTGATTATGGTCGGTGCTTTTTATTACTGGAAAACAAAATCAGCGAATAAGCCGAAATCGTCTTATCCTTCATCGCAAACAATTCAAAGAGAAATTCCGGCCGGTAAATCCTGAGAGATTACCAGGAGGCAATCACGGTTTCACCACCAACCGTTGTCTGGTCTAATTCGACCAGAACTTTGGCATCCAGAGGAATAAACAGATCAACCCTTGATCCGAATTTAATAAAACCGTATTCTTCTCCCTGGCCCACTTCTTCGCCCGGTTTTACATACCAGCAGATTCTTCTTGCCAATGCGCCGGCAATCTGCCGTTGCAAAATCTCGCGGCCACTTTTATGAAGGATACTATATGAAGTGCGTTCATTTTCTGTGCTCGATTTCGGATGCCACGCCACCAGATATTTTCCGGGGTGGTATTTGAAATAACTCACTTTACCGCCAATGCAGTTCAGGTTGTTGTGCACATTTAGAGGTGACATGAAAATACTGATCTGCCGGCGGTTTTCTTTCAGATGCTCGGGTTCGAATACTTCTTCAATCACCACCACTTTGCCGTCACATGGCGCCACGATTTTTGATTCATCTTTCACAAGATTCTTATCAGGTATCCGGAAAAAGTTGAGAAGAAGACAATAGGTGGTCAGACACAGTCCTCCCAAGATGTAAAAAAACAGTCCTTCACCAAAATAGTGATGAACCGTGAGAGGAAGTCCGGTGAGGACAACAGCACCCAGGAGCAGGGTTTGGGTTCCTTCTTTATGGAGACGCATGAGCTAAATCAGGCTTCAATATTAGGATAGATTTTCGAACCTTCCTTTTTTTTGGATGGAATTCGTTTATAGTCAGCCGGAATGATCGATTTATGGGTAAAAAAAAGCTGCAGGACAAGGCCCCGCAGCTTTCTACAAATTGAAACTATGGACTAAAAAATCGTATGGACAATCAACCTAGTCTACGTTTCCATGCAGAAACCGGTTGTTGTCAAGAATTTCATTGTTTTCGTTGATCGTGTACCGTGACATGGCTTCCGCAGAAGGTGCATTTCCGGCAAGGTTTGGATTTTTCCGCAGGTAAGCCGGAAGCTCATTCTGCTTTAAGAAATCCGGATCATCGTAGTTCGGACGAGGGCCTGCATTGGCACTCATGTTCCTCAAGGCTTCAGCCCTTGAAATCTGCCGTGCAAATCCCGGACGGTTCGTCACCAGTTCTTCCACTTTATCCAACGGACGGTCTACATTTTCAGGTGATTGATACATCAACTGAAAATTCCCGTTGATGTCCACATACTGATAGGATTCGCGGGGAGGTTCCTGACGTGGGGTTTCCATTGGTCTCTCCGGCTCCTGAGCTGGCTGGTTTCCGGAATAGTATGGATTCTGGTTTGGATTCGGCTGGTTCTGGGGCGTCTGTGGTGTCTGGGCAGTTACATATGAAGGCTGGTTGTACACAGGCTGATTCACCGGTGGCTGTTGAACTGGCTGATTGACCGGTTGTACAGGTTGAGGATTGTAAGGCTGCTGAACGGGCTCCGGCTGACGAACTTCCGGACTGTTTCCGAAATGGGTATCGGCCACGCCAGATCGGGTGGTAAGCACTTCCACTTTTGAGCCTTTGCCGTGAACCAGTTCGGTATCATTTTCAAAGCCGGTTGCAATTACGGTTACCTGGATAAATTCGCCCAGTTCCGGATCCATAGAGGTTCCGAAAATAACATCGGCTTTGCCGCGTGTGCGCTCGTCGATGAAGTTGGTGATGTCGTAAAACTCATCCATGGTGAGTTCCGGTGCATGGCCATAACTTACAGCCAGGAGAACTTTGGTGGCACCATCGATTTCGTTGCTATTAAGAAGAGGAGAAGAGATGGCTTCCTGAACGGCTTTCAATGCCCGGTTTTCACCTTTGGCAAGAGCAGAACCCATCACTGCCGTTCCGGAATCTTTCATGGTTGTTTCAATATCCTTGAAATCCACGTTGATGATACCTGGAACGGTAATAATTTCAGAGAGGCTTTTCGCTGAAGTCGACAAAATCTGATCGGCTTGAGAAAACGCCTGATTCATTGGCATGTTTCCGAACAGCTCGCGGATTTTATCGTTCAGAATTTCGATCACGGTGTCGCAGTACTGACGCATTTCGCCAATGCCTTTGTCGGCAGCGGCATTTTTACGCGGTCCTTCAAAACGGAAAGGTTTGGTTACAATACCAATAGTAAGGATACCAAGTTCTTTCGCCACTTTGGCAATCACAGGGGCGGCACCGGTTCCGGTTCCACCACCCATACCGGCTGTAATGAACACCATTTTAGTGCCATCGTTCAGCATTTCACGGATGGCTTCTTCGCTCAGGTGAGCGGCTTCACGTCCATTTTCAGGAACCGCACCTGCTCCCAAACCTCCCAGTAGGGATCCTCCCAACTGAATTTTGCTTGGGACAGGACTGGTTTTCAGTGCCTGCGAATCAGTGTTACAGACCACAAATTCCACATCCCGGAATCCCTGGTTGAACATGAAGTTAACGGCATTGCTGCCACCTCCGCCAACTCCAACCACCTTGATGATGGATTTTGGCTGAATGGTTAAATCGAATTGATATGCTCTCTCTTCCATAGTATTGATTGATTATGACCGGAACTCACTGTCCGAATCTTGTTGATTGAAAATTATTGGTAATCGGATGATTTAATGTCGTCGTACAAAAACTCTTTTGTCTTTTTGAACAGATTGGAAATGAGGTCGGCCGCATGGGTTTTGACCTCTTTTGCCTGTGGCTCCTGCCGTCCGAAGGTTGGCGGTGGCTTGATCACATTCTGCTGACGGACCACGTTGTAGTGGTTTTCGCGATCATCCACGCTTTTGAATCCGGCCATCACCAGGCCAATGGCCGTGGAGAACATCGGATTTTTCATCGCTTCCAGCTTGCTTTTGCCCAGGTGTTCGGTCGGATAACCCAGACGGCACTCAAGTCCGGTGCGCATTTCAAACAAATCCTTTAGTGCGTTCAGCTGGGCACCTCCACCCGTCAGAACCACACCCTGACTCATCTTATCGATGAACCGTGAAGACACGATTTCCGCAAACACGATGTCGATGATTTCTTCCATCCTTGCCTCGATGATGAAAGCCAGATTTTTTACCGAAATCTCTTTTGGAGGGCGGTTCTTCAAACCAGGAATGGACACAATCTGGTTGTTCTGCGCCTGAGCTGCCATTGCAAAGCCAAATTTGATTTTCAATTTTTCAGCATCCTGTGGAAGCAACATGCAACCTGACTTGATGTCGTTGGTCACAATCGATCCTCCAAATGGAATAACTGCGGTATGCCGGATGATTCCCTCATAGAACATGGCGATATCCGTTGTGCCTCCCCCGATGTCGACCAGAACGACACCCGCCTCTTTCTCTTCCGGCATCAGCACGGCCATCGAACTGGCAATGGGTTCAAGGACAATATTCTCAATTTCCAGATTTGCCTTATGGACCGAACGGATGATGTTGCTCACCGCGTCTGTTCTGGCGGCAATCACATGGAAATCCGCTTCGAGCCTGGAGCCAACCATTCCGACCGGATCCTTTACTTCCGTTTCGTTGTCGACAGTATAATCCTGCGGCATCACATGGATGATCTGTACGCCCGGCGGCATCACCAGTTTGTACATATCGTTGGTCAGCCGCTCCACATCTTCCACCGAAATCATATCCTGCGGATTGTCCCGCATGATGCTTCCCTTGTGAGTAGAACTTTTGATGTACTGTCCGGCGATACCCACGTTCACCACTTTGATATCTACACCCGACTGAATGGAAGCATCTTCGATGGCTTTCACAATGCCTTGTGTGGTTTTTTCAATGTTGGTGATGAGTCCACGGGTGACTCCTTCTGACTGGCATCTGCCCATGCCCAGAATTTCCAGCCGACCATGCTGGTTCATCCGGCCTACGATGGCGCAGATTTTGGTGGTGCCGATGTCGAGGGCGGCTACGATTTTGTCTTTGTCCATATGCTTATCTGTCTATGAGGTTTTTTGGCAAACGATCTGGTTTTTGAATTTCACACTGACTTTCCGATAGGTATTCCATCCTTTGGCCGGCACGATTTTCTGGTAGAAGGCGTTCAATTTTTCAAATTTCTGTTCGATGTCTTCGGCAGGACCGAATTCAATTTCCTGTCCACCTACCTGAGGATAGAAGGTGACCTCTGATTTCTCGTTGAGGTAGATATGTGCGAGCTGAGCCTTCCAGAAAGGATCATCGTTTACATAATTGATCAGGGCAAGCACCTTTTTGCAGGTACTGTCGGTCTGGAATCCGGCATACGCCATTTTCCGGGAACCGGGGCCATCCATTGTAATCACTTTGGATGCATATTTTTCAGAAGTTGGAAGAATCTCTCCTTCCGAACCGATGTACCGGTCAAAATCGGATCCACCGGAAATGAGGCGGGCGATGGGTTTTACCAGATATACTTTCACTTTGAGATTTCCGGCCAGGTCGTGTGACACCTGAGCTTTCTTCACAAAGTCAATTTTCTCAATCTTCCTCTCCAGCTTGTAAAGCGAAACGCTGTCGAACCAGCGCATATACACCATGTTGTTCTTGCCTTTTGAAATGGCATTTTCAATTTCTTCGGCATCCACGAAATGGTTTTCTGCTTCGTTTTCAATCCGGATATCAATGTGGTTCACCACTTTGGAGCGCTGCCTTTTGCCGGCAAAACTCCAGAGCGCCAGTACCGCAAGCAAAAGTGCCAGTCCTTTTAAAAGACTGCCGCCTCTGCTCAGGCCAAACCGGGTAATATGTTCCACAATGTTTTTCAAGACGCTACAGACATTTTGGATTGTGAAACAAATGCTTCTGCCATTGGCTGAACCAAACGGTCGATGTCTCCGGCTCCCAGCATGGCAATCACCTGGCAACCGGAATTACGGACGGAATCAATTAATGCCTCCTTTGAGATCAACGCCTTCTCCGGAATATCTACCCGATCGATAATCAGCTTAGAAGTAACACCCGAAATCGGAAGCTCCCTTGCCGGATAAATATCAAGCAACCAGAGACGGTCTGCCTGGTTGAGGGCATGGCTGAACTCAAGTGCAAAATCACGGGTTCGACTGTAGAGATGCGGTTGAAAAACAACACCCAGTTTTTTATCCGGATACAAAGCCCGGAGCGAAGTAAGTGCTGCACTGATTTCAGAAGGATGATGGGCATAGTCGTCGATCAGCACTACTTTCTCATCTTCATAGATCTTTTCGAATCGTCTCTTTACACCTTTAAATCCTGGCAATAGCTGGCGCAAAATATCCCATGAAATCCCCAGACTCTGGCACACCAGCAATGCAGCTAATGCATTTTCTACATTGTGAAAACCGGGCATGGCAAGATGAAACACACCATAGCTTCCCAGATTTTCCCGGACTTCAAAATCAAATCCAAATCCGTTTGGCTTCACATTGGTGGCGTACACCTGGCCATCTTCCAGACCATATCGTTTTGTAACCACACTGCTGCGGGTTTCAAAATTCTGCTTAATCCGGCTTTGGAGATAGAGTCTGCCATCTTTCCGGATCTGACGGATGAAATCACCATAGGCGGTTTTCATCGTTTCATCATCTCCGTAAATATCGAGGTGATCGGCATCGGTGCTGGTGACAACTGCCACAGCCGGATGCAGAGTGAGGAATGAACGGTCAAATTCATCGGCTTCCACCACCATGATGGTTTCTTCCAGAGGCTTCTCGCTGAGAAGGAAATTGGTTCCATAATTGGCGGTGATTCCACCCAGGAATGCTGTTGTTCCTTTGCCTGCTTCTTTGAGAAGATAGGCGATCATGGAAGAAGTGGTGGTTTTTCCATGTGTACCTGCCACACCCACAGTAAAGCAGGTTTGAGAAATCAGACCCAGTACCTGACTGCGTTTATGAATCAGATAACCTCCATCTTTCAGGAATTTCCATTCTGTATGATTGGCAGGGATGGCAGGAGTCAGTACCACAAGGGCTTGATCCTTCTGTTCTTTTACATAATCCGGAATGTGGGCGATGTCGTCTTCAAAATGAATGGCGATGCCTTCTTTGATCAGCCCATCAGTGACGAATCCAGGTGTTTTGTCATAACCGGCTACATTGAAACCATGCTGCTGAAACCAACGGGCAAGGGCGCTCATACCAATCCCACCAATGCCCAGGAAATAGACATTTTTAAATTGGGATAGTTCGTTTACCATATCGTTGCTCATCTTCTGGCTATTTCAATTACCTGGTTTACAATTGATTTTGTGGCATCAGGACGAGCGAGGGCATGGGCGGCCATACCAATCAGTTCGATCTGATCTGTATTTTGAAGAAGACGGTTTGCGGCTTCTGTCAGTTGCTTGCGTGCATCTCTGTCTGCAATGGTGATGGCAGCATTCTGTCGAACCAGCGTCATTGCATTTTTAGTCTGATGATCCTCTGCCACATTCGGACTTGGAATGAGAATACTTGCCTTACCAGTGATGCAGATTTCCGCAAGACTCAAGGCACCAGCCCGGCTTACTACTATATCAGCAGCCGCATAAGCATAATTCATTTCCTTAATGAAAGGCATGGTGATGAATCCAGTATTGCGTTGCTCGGCCAACAAGCTTTTGGCTTTGTCGGCAAAAGCATTTCCAGTTTGCCAGATCAACTGATATCCTTTGGACGACCAGTCTTCCAGCGATTTCGCCACAGCTTCGTTGATCGTTCTGGCACCAAGACTTCCTCCGATCACAAGTATGGTTTGGGCACCCGGCTGCAATCCAAAATGCGCCAGCGCTTCATACTGACTGAGGTTCATATCGAGCAGATCTTTCCGAACCGGGTTTCCGGTCATCCTGATTTTCTTCTCAGGAAAATACTGACCCATTTCCGGAAAGGCGACACAAACGGATTTGGCTTTTTTACCGAGCATTTTGTTTGTAAGTCCGGCAAACGAATTCTGTTCCTGAATCAGATACGGAACACCGAGGACACGGGCTGCCAGTAACAACGGAGCCGAGGCATAGCCACCCACGCCTACAATCACATTCGGACGGAATTCACGAACAAGCGAAATAGCTTTCTGAAGGCTCATAAACACTTTGAACGGAAGGGTGAAATTGTCCAAAGTGAACCGGCGCTGCAATCCGGCGATGGGCAGACCGACAATCTGGTAACCTGCTTCCGGCACACGGGTCATTTCCATGCGGCCTTTGGCACCCACAAACAGGATTTCCGCCTCAGGATACCGACCTTTAATTTCATTGGCAATGGCAAGAGCCGGGAAGATATGTCCACCCGTTCCACCTCCTCCGATCATGACTTTAAGCGACTTGTTCACGGAGTACATTGCCTTTAGGTGGAACACGATTTTTTACTTTGGCCGTCGAGAGCGAACCTGAAATTTCGCCCCGGCTGACGCTGAGAATGATACCGAAAGAGATTCCGGTAAAGAGAAGTGAAGTACCTCCCATGGAAACGAGAGGAAGTGGCTGACCAGTAACCGGCACCAATCCAACGGCTACCGCCATATTAAGCATGGCCTGAATGGCAAGAAGGAAACTGAGTCCGGCCGAAAGCAATCCTCCGAATGCATTGCTGCTGCTTGCAACGGCCATCATGCCACGGTAGAGTAAAACCAGGTAAAGAAACAGGACCAGGATTCCTCCGATCATGCCATATTCTTCCAGGATGACAGCATAGATAAAATCGGAATATGGGTGAGGAAGGAAATTCTTCTGATGGCTTTTACCCATTCCTCTTCCAAACAAACCTCCGTTGGCAATGGCGATGAAGGATTGCTCCGTCTGGTAATCCAGATTGGTCCGATCCATGAAACGTTCGATACGGGCCAGAGCTGTTTTTCCTCGTGAACCCACCGCCAGAGCGACGGAACCAGCCATGACACCAACCACCAGCAGTGCAGCCAGAAACTTCATCGGCACCCGTCCGAAAAACATGAGCAACATGCAGGTCGCCAAAAGAATTACAGCAGTAGAAACGTTGGAAAGTGCGATCAGGCCACAGACAAGTCCGCACCAGATCATCACAGGCAGCAGCGTCTCTTTCCAGTTGGCAGAGGTAATTTTCGCCTGACGTTTGGCGAGCATCGCGGCCACATTGGCAATAAGAGCGAGCTTGGCCAGATCGGATGGCTGGAACTGCTGATTGATCAGCGGAATCACAATCCATCGTTTGGAATCGTTGATGTTCGGTCCAAAGAAATAGGCGAACAAAAGCAACGGAATAGCGACAAAAAGTCCCAATCGCGAAAGCCTTGAATAATATCGATAGTCCAGTTTGTGTGCATAATACATGCCCACCATTCCCAGGACAACAAGGGCAGCATGCTTCAACAGGTAATGCTCGGTACTTTCGGAATATCGAAAAGCCAATGAACCAGAAGCAGAATAGACAGCCAGAATACTGAGCAGGGAAAGTCCCACCACAACAGCCCAGATCACCGGATCGCCATGGAGATTTTCCTTCATCCAACGTTTGAAATCTT